>CADBAZ010000169.1 GCA_902792835.1 uncultured Bacteroidales bacterium | reverse complement strand
AAAGATTATGGCTACCATCAAACCCGATGGGGAGTGCTGGCAGCCGGAACTGGAGAAAATGCCTCGTAAACAGCTCGAGGAGCTGCAAGTAAAGAAACTAAAGGACACGATTAAAGTCTGTCTGCAATCGCCTTTCTATAAGAAACGCTTGGGCGAGTTAGGCATTACGGCAGATTCCATTAATAGTCTTGAGGACCTGCGTAAGATTCCGTTTACTACGAAGCAGGAACTGCGCGACAACTATCCCTACGGATTGGTTGGCGGCAATTTAGACGATGCCGTTCGTATTCACTCTACCAGTGGTACAACGGGCAATCCTTGTGTTGTCGTTTACTCCGAGCACGATATCTGCTCATGGGCTAACATGATAGCCCGCAACCTCTATATGGTTGGATGTCGCAAGAGTGATGTGTTCCAGAATTCATCGGGTTATGGAATGTTTACCGGTGGACTTGGTTTCCAGTACGGTGCCGAATGGCTCGGTGCTATGACCGTTCCTGCAGCAGCTGGTAACTCGAAGCGCCAGATCAAGTTCATCAAGGACTTCGGAACCACCTGCCTCCACGCCATCCCTTCTTACGCCATCCGTTTGGCTGAGGTGTTCCAAGAGGAGGGGGTAGACCCCCGTTCCACCAAGCTCCGCACTTTGTGTATTGGTGCCGAGCCCCATACCGAAGAGCAGCGCCGTCGTATTGAGCGCATGTTGGGCGTCAAGGCTTACAACTCGTTCGGAATGACCGAGATGAACGGACCTGGTGTAGCTTTCGAGTGTAAGTATCAGGACGGCATGCACCTTTGGGAAGACAACTATATCGTCGAGATTGTTGATCCAGACACCCTCGAACCCGTGCCCGATGGCGAGATTGGCGAGATGGTGCTGACCACACTCGACCGTACCATGATGCCTATTCTTCGTTATCGTACTCGCGACCTTACCCGCATCATTCCTGGCGAGTGCAAGTGCGGACGAACACATCGCCGCATCGACCGCATCAAGGGTCGTACCGACGATATGTTCATCATCAAGGGTGTTAATGTATTCCCGATGCAGGTCGAGAAGATTCTCGTTCAGTATCCAGGTTTGGGCAGCAATTATCTTATCACGCTCGATACCGAGGACGACAACGACATCATGACCGTCGAAGTTGAGTTGGATGGTCTGAACACCGACGTCTTCCGCTCACACCTCGTGTCAAACTCGTCAAGAAGGGCTCACTTCCTGTTAGCGAAGGCAAGGCCGTTCGTGTGAAAGATCTTCGTCCCGGTCGCGGATAAACAGTTTTCGCTATGAGAAGAATTCTATTAGCGGCAACATTCTTTTTGGCACTTGGCTCGTCGGCACAGACTTCGATGAGCCAGGTGCTTAAGCAAATGCCTGACTCCGTTGTTCCGTATCTTTCGGAAAACAACAAGCTCGATTTGATTGACTTCCTCGATTCAAATATGAAGGCCGAGGTTCGCAATCAGTTGGAGGGCAAGACCGAACTCCTTTCGTTGGGCAAGACCGAACTCCTTTCGTTGACGGAGCATGCTGCCGTTTTACAACTCAACGAAGCAACCCGTCTCGATTTCCGTCTGCTCGATGTCGCAGAACCCATTGACAGTGCCAACCAGATTCTTTGTCTCATCAGCACCTATGGCTCCGATATCCGCGACAGTCAGTTGACGTTCTATTCCGCTGGTTGGCGTAAACTCGATGCGGCTCCATATATCACGCTGCCTGCTGAGATGTTTACGGCCTCTTTCTCAGACGATGAGAAACAACCCGTTCTCACGCTCACGATGGCTCATCCGCTCGACCGACCAGCCAACGAAGAACAAAAGCCATTGAAGGAAACCTTAACAAACCTTAAATGGAATGGTAAAACTTTTAATAAAGATTAAATATATAACTTTTTAGGCTAATAGTTTTGTGAAAAGCGGAAAATTTTGCTATCTTTGCAATGTGTTTTTCATGGTATTAGATTATTAAGGTTAATTTAAAAGATTGGTTGTCGTGAGACAATCAATTTTTTTTTGCCCCATTTTCAGAGCAAGCATGATGAATGGAAATCTTTTAATGGAGGGCATGATGAGAAAGGAAATCTTTAAAATAGAGAGCAAGAAGAAAGGGAATCCGTAATTGGACTCCCTTCTTTTGTTTGTTTGGAATAAATTATTTGTTTTTGTTCTCTTTAGGCCTCGGCTTCAGGAATTACTGAAACATAGCTCTTATCGCGCTTGCCCTTGTGGAACTGTACAGTACCGTCTACCAGAGCGTAGAGGGTATCATCTTTACCCATAGCTACGTTGTCACCGGCATTGTGCTTTGAACCACGCTGACGAACGATAATGTTGCCTGCAATGACCTTCTGACCGCCAAAAATCTTAATGCCGAGTCGCTGAGCTGCACTCTCGCGGCCGTTCTTAGAACTACCTACACCTTTCTTATGTGATTTAACTTCTACCTGGGTGTACTGCTGACGGTGACCGTTGCGCTTGCGAGAGTCCTTACGACGCTTCATCTTGAACACGATGACCTTCTCACCCTTTACCAGTGGATTAACCACTTCGCATACTACCTTAGCACCACTTACGGTGGGTGCGCCTACCTGTACTGAGCCTTCTTTGTCGACAAGCAGTACCTTGTCGAATTCAACAGTTTTACCGGCTTCCACGTCCTTCATGTGGTTCACGAAGAGCTTCTTGCCCTCCTCAACCTTGAACTGCTGACCGTTGATTTCTACAATTGCGTACATTGTTTATTTAATTGTTTAACGGGTTTTTCTGCGTGGCGTGTCGCCTCGTGCGACAGCTTCTTTGAGCCACTACAGACCAAATCGGCTGCAAAATTACTAAAAATCCATGAAACTACCAAATAAATAGAGAAAAAAATAAAGC
>CADBAZ010000168.1:2466-4234 GCA_902792835.1 uncultured Bacteroidales bacterium | reverse complement strand
GCCTGAAAACGGATACGGTAGTCGCCGATGATGGCGAGTTGTTCATCAGTGGGGTTGGCACCGGGTTTGAGTGCGCTAAGGAGAGCTGTTGTGCGGCGGGAAGCCTCGCCAAAGTGTTGGAGATGAGCGAGTTCGGCGCCTTGCGGAGGCGTATGTGTATAATCGCGCGGATTAGAAACGATGAACGCTTCGGTGGCACAAGTATAGGTGACTATACCGTTGGTGTCACGGATGTGTTTTTGGCGTTGGATGAACTTGTGGTCGCTGTCGAGTGCGCCGGTCATGTACTCGACGGGAGCGTTGTAGGAGATTTTTGCCATAGTATAATATATTTAATCGCCCAAGCTTGGTCGATGCTTGCAGTGGTGAGTACTTAATCGCCCAAGCTTGGTCGATACTTGCGTTGGAGAGTACTTAATCGCCCATATATGGTCGATCCGGGTGAGTGAGTATAGGGACAGTAGTGTAAGATACCGTAATGGGAGGGCAGACAGAGTAATTATCACCTACTAATCACCTACTAATTACCTACTATTCACCTACTGATTACCTACTTGTCACCTACTTGTCACATACTACAATCACGAAGGATCTATGGAAATGGGAACAAAAAGTGTGCCGAAACATGGCTGACTTGGCTGATTGTGTGCAAAAAATGTGTGCCCAAAAATGTGTCGGGAATTACATGAGGCAGGGAGTTGGGAGACGTGTTGTTTTTCGAAAGGTTGCGAAAGAGGAAACGAAAGGTGCAAGGGGTTGATATTGCGTGAGTTAGGAGAAAAGGTTTCGAAAATATGCTATAGAGCATAGGGAAATGTTTCGAAATGTGGATTTTTTTTTGTAATTTTGTGTCGCGAATTAGAAATAGTGAGCAGTCTTTTTGAAAATAAACCTATGAGCGGTCTTTTTGAAAATAAACCTATATAAACACTGTTTGTTTGCTGCGCTTCGCGCTATGAGTCTTTGCCCGCTCCGGTGCTCTCGCAAACATGTTTGCAGAGCCCTGAACAGCCAAATCCTCACCACTGGCGTAGAAGCAAACTAACAGCAATACAACCCAAATAAACCGCGGACACAAACAAGAGACTCAAATATACAGCGGACACAAACAATAGACTCAACAATACTGCGGATACAAAATAATAACAAAATACCTTATAAACATGAACACGCAATTTACATTTAACGAGATTCATCAGCAGCCGGCAATGTGGCGCCGGCAATGTGGCGCAAGGAGTTACAAGCGCTGCTGGCAGCGAAGGAAGAGGTTCGTGCATTTATGCACAAGTATCTGACCCCTGACACGGACATCGTACTGACGGGTGCGGGCACGTCGGCGTTTATCGGCGATGCATTGCAGCCTGTGATGCGCGGGCTGTGGCGGAACGTGCGCAGCGTGCCGACAACGGACATCGTTACACACGCAAAGTACCTGTTGGATGCTGAGCGTCCGCTGCTGCTGGTAAGTTTTGCACGTTCGGGTAACAGCCCCGAGAGTGTGGCAGCCGTGAACCTGGCAAACAAACTGTGCAAGAACGTGGCACATGTGTACATCACCTGCAACAAGAACGGAAAGTTGGCGATGCAAGCTAAGAGCCAAGAGTCAAGAGCTAAGGGTAATGTGCTGTCGCTGCTGCTGCCGGAGGAGACGGATGACAAGAGTTTGGCTATGACGAGTTCGTTCTCGACGATGCTGCTGACCTGCCTGATGCTCGGGCATATTGACACGCTGGAGCAAGACGTAGAGCAGATCGAGAAAGCTGCAAAG
>CADBAZ010000168.1:0-2457 GCA_902792835.1 uncultured Bacteroidales bacterium | reverse complement strand
TTGAAAGAGATTGCTTCGCGTCCGTTTGAGCGGGGTGTGTTCCTCGGATCGGGTGCGCTGAAGGGCATCGCAGAGGAGTGCCACCTGAAGTTGCAAGAGCTGACAGACGGTGCAGTGGTTTGCAAGTTCGACAGTTTCTTGGGATTCCGTCACGGTCCGAAAGCTGTGGTGAACAGCAAGTCGATCGTGGTATATCTGATGACCGAACAGGAAGAGGTACAACGTTACGAGCGTGATCTGGTTAAGCAGGTGGATGCGAACAACAAACCTGTGGCACAGATCATCGTGATTGCCGGCAAGGCGCCTGAGCTGCCTGAGGTTAAGGCGGATCTGGTGGTACGGATGCCGTTCGGACCGACGGAGAATGACTTCTACGGAATAGTGCCTTACGTGCTGGTTGGACAGTTGTTAGGATACTATGCTTCGCTGGCTCACGGGCTGAATCCGGATGCGCCTTCGGTAAGTGGTAATATACATAGGGTTGTTGAAGGAGTTACGATATACGAGTGATCGCCCATATATGGTCGATACAATAACAAAGAATCAAAATCGCCCAAGATTGGTCGATACATAACAAAGAATCAAGATCGCCCAAGATTGGTCGATACAATAACAAAGAATCAAAATCGCCCAAGATTAAAAAAATCAAAGAATATGGCAAAGACTGAGAACATTCTCCGCGTAATGGAGGAGAGAAAGAAAGCAACCGGAGTTCCGATGACGTTGTTTGCAGCGTGCCCGAACTCATTGTCAGTAATCAAGGCATCGTTCCGCGCAGCGAAACGTAACAATTCGCCGATCTACTTCGCGACGACGCTCAACCAAGTGGACTGCGACGGCGGTTACACGGGCATGACACAAGAGGTCTTCACGAAGATCCTTGCCCGCGAAGCAGCGGCAGTGAACTACACAGGTCCGTACGTAGTGGCAATCGACCATGGTGGTCCGTGGCTGAAAGACAAACAGAACGTTGAGCGCTGGGACACCGAGCGCGCAATGAGCGGCGTTAAGAAGAGCTACGAGGCAGCTATTCTGGCAGGTTATGACCTGATTCACGTGGATCCGACGGTGGACATCTTCCTTCCGAAGGGCGAGATCATTGATATCCATGTAGTGGTTAAACGTACGGTTGAGCTGATCAAGCATGCCGAGGACTTCCGCAAGGCACACGGCATTGCTCCTATCAGTTATGAGGTAGGTACGGAGGAAGTGCATGGCGGTCTGGCAGACGAGAAGACGTTCGATACGTTCCTTGAGGGACTGAAAGCCGGTTTGCACGAGGTTGGTCTGGATGATATATGGCCTTGCTTTATCGTAGGTAAGGTGGGTACAGACCTGCACACGACGTTCTTTGATCCGGAGGTAGCAAGAAAACTGACGGCAAAGGTTCGTCCGTACGGCAGCTATATCAAGGGACATTATTCTGACGATGTAGAGAATCCCGAGGATTACCCGAAGGCAGGAATGGGAGCAGCAAACGTTGGTCCGGAGTTCACGATGAACGAGTACGACGCACTGGCTGAGCTGGAGGAAGTGGAGAAACGTCTGCACGCCGAGGGCAAGATTGCACAGCTGAGTAACATGACGCAAGTGCTGTGGCAGTGCGTATATGAGAGCAACCGTTGGAAAAAATGGCTGCACGGCGAGGAAGTGGGCAAGGATTTGAAGGACTGCACACCGGATCGTCAGTTGTGGCTGGTTAAGACCGGTTGCCGCTATATCTGGCAGAAACCCGAAGCACTGGTTGCCCGTCAGATGTTGTATGACAACCTGGAGCGTCTGGGTATTCAGGCCGAGGAGATTGTACTGATGCGTATTGAGCACAATATGGATAAGTACTACAACGCATTTAATATTGTCAACCTGAATGATTACCTCAAATAGACCGCCTACGGCTGAAAGAATAAAGACCGTTTCACTGAAAGAATAAAGACTTATGTCAAAGAAGTATTCGATATAAGACTTATGTCAAAGAAGTATTCGATATATCTGTGGGCTCTTGTAACCGCCGTGCTGTTGGGTGCGTGCGGTTGCGAGAAGCCGAAAGAGCCGGTTGAGCCGGTTGATCCGGATCCCGTATATGTGCAAGAACCGGAAGACCTGATCTGGTCAGGTAAGCCGAGTTTCAATGTGCCGGTGGTGAATGCCGAGACTGAAAGAGCGCAATTGCCGATTAAGGTGCTCATCACGGCGGACAAGAAGGACATGACGCTGGAGCTGACGGATACGATGACGGTAGCCGGTAACAAGGAAACGAACTACGTGGTGACGCTCAAGGAGAATATGAATCCCGGGTTCTACCGCGCTGTCTGCTTTGTGAAGGGCAAGAACGTTAGGATGTTCAATTTCGGCGTTGATCCGTTTGACATTGTTTCGGCGCCGGATATGCAGTCGGATTACACCGAATACTGGCAGACGGCGAAGGATCAGTTGGCGGCAGTGGATATGAACGCTGTG
>CADBAZ010000167.1 GCA_902792835.1 uncultured Bacteroidales bacterium | reverse complement strand
TGCAAGAACTCTTGCGCAGCAGGAGTCTTGCAAACATGCTTCGCCATTTTGCGCAAGTCCGGTGTCCGTACACCAATTACCGTCTCGCGCTTAACCGTCGGCAGCAACTTGCTCTGGAAATCCGCATACGCCTTGTCTTGCAAAGCAAATAGTTGAGCGGTAATATCTATTCTATCTATTGTCATAACTCGAATGACTTAAACATCTTTATGCTTTGTTATTCTGAAAGTACAGCGGTCGCTTCCCCTGAGAATCGTATTCTCAATCCGAACTTCGAATTGGCTATCCGGTTCCAGCTGCGACAAGATATATAGAATGCTCTGTCGCGAGCACTCACATTGTTGCGGTCAATCACCCTACCCGTATAGGACTTGCTGTTGTACCCTTCCGTATAGATCCTGTCAAAATCCCCTTCATACTTGGCATATATTTGCTTATGTATCTGGAGAACATGATCTTTTACACATTCGATGGCTTCTTCTCTATAGCACATACCTTTGTTTCATTAAGTGCTTTATTGTTCTTCATTTACTCAATCACAAAACTACGTGGATAGAAATCACTGTAGAAGCGGCCGTCAGTGGCGGTGAACTTCAAGACGCAGTAGTTCGGGTCGGTAACGCCACTTGGGTAGTACTGCTCGTCGCCATCGCGCCAAATCATCTCCTTGCTCTTGGCATCCGTCAGTACCTCCATCGTGCCGCGCAGCATCATACCCTTGAAGCCCTCGGCATCGCAGAAATAGATCGAGGCCTTGGGGTTGGCCTTATAGTGAGCCACACGGAGGGAGAAGGTGTTTGTGGTAAAATAGAACGTCTTGATGCTCTCGCGGACTCGTGGTGACAGCATGGCCTTGGTGCAGGGGAATCCCTCTTCATCGACTGACGAGATATAGGTGATTGGCAGCGTGTCGGCCATCGTGGCTATCAATTCCTTTACACCAGAAAGTGCCGGATTTTCAGGCATAGCCTCATCGTTGTTTATGGCAAGAGACTTACGCCAACGCTTTAGATGCGGGAAGTACATCTTCATCTGTCCGATGTACTCTTCTTTCGTAATAGGCTGCTGCAACCCTTTATTAACTTCATTGGCAAACTGAGCGCAATGCTCAATCATCTCGTCCATTGTGCAGTCCTGCAAGAACTTGCCGTCCTTATAGCAATATATGCAGTAATCCGCGTTTTTACTCCCGTCGGCGTTCGTTCCGAGGACTTGCTCTGTGAGCGGCATTCCGCAGCTCTGGCAAAATTTCTGTTCCATACTATCTTTATTATACGTTTCGATGCCGCAAAGGTACTGCTTTCAGGCGACATACACTATGAAAAAACGGACATTATTTTAAATATCTGTTTCCATGCAAACTAATTGCTGCTGAAATGGTTTCGACGAGGCCAAGGATGAAGTAAAAATTACCGACAGGATTGAAGCCCCATATCCAACATTCGAGCGCAATCCAAAGCATCAGGATAATACCGCAAACCAGTACTGCCCAATATGCCAGCGGATGGTTTTTGAAAAGCAGATAAGCTGCTACGAATTGCGTAAGACCGTTTACCGCCAATAGTACTATACCGGACGGAATAAAGTTGCGAAAGAACACATCCGGCCACGGCATTTTTGCGCGGAGCAATTCTAATAATGGTTCTCCGCATTACCGCACCGACTACTGCGCCGATGCCTATGAACAAAGTTAATATCTTTTGAAAGGTGTTCATATTACCAAATAAACGGAATTACTTTATAACGAACTTCGTTAGAGCTTGTAAGAATAGTTTGATTGTCATACTTCAGTTCATATTATCCCATATCTGCAAATATAATCCAATCGGGTGCGTGGTAAGTCAGCACACCAATGGCGATGATCGCCAGCACGATGAGTACTATCCAGAGCGGCCAGAGGCGTTGCACAACAGCACATGTGCGCCAGCGGTTAGCGAGGTGTACGGCTCCAACCATTGACGCGATGTAGATGACGATATCCAGCACCATCAACTCATGGCGCACGAAGACCCAATAACCGAAGAATGCGGCTACGATGAGCGGCATAACGGCCAATGCGCCCAATATAGGTGCGCCTATCTCGCGGATGTCACGACGCGAAATGCACAGATAGATGCTCAGTAAAAGCATCGGGTAAAATACCATCTTCATGTGCGCCATCACACTCTCCGTCACGGGAAAGATATAGCCCAGGAAATGATTGAAGAACGGAACATGATGCACAAAGTGCATACTTGTTCCGAAAAAGATTAGCAAGATCGTTGCTATGATTGTTTCTTTGCGTGTCATAGTATAATCACTATATTTTATATTCTCGTCATGTGGTAGCCCATGCGTTTGAGTTGTACAGCGGCACCAAAGAGGTACAACTGATGCAAGCAAGCAACATAAGCAAGGAACGCCTCTTTCGTTCCCGGTTTAATGTTCTGATGCATCAAGGTGTTATGCACACGTGAGGCACATTCGCTGACGAGTTCTTCGGTCGCAGCAAAATCCTTGCCTTTGAGTTTGAGCACGTCTCGGCGGATATACTCATCCATAGCATCGTAGCCGCGTTTGTCTCGCAGATAGAAATAAAAGGTCTTCTTTCGCTGCATAGTACTGCCAATCGTCATCCCACATCTTCGCCAGCGCCATGCCGATATACATCATCCACCCGAGCGACGCGAGCGGATAATTCTGAAACTCACGCACTCCGTCAGGGATATAC
>CADBAZ010000166.1 GCA_902792835.1 uncultured Bacteroidales bacterium | reverse complement strand
CGAGCACTTCGACATGAAGCACGCCTATGCAGCCGCCAAAGCGTACTCCGGCATGACAATAGCCGAGTTCGACAGCTACGTCAAGAACTACGCCAAGACCCCTGCCAACGGATTTACAGGCATGACCTACGGCGAGAGTTTCTACAAGCCGATGTTAGAGGTGTTCGACTACCTGGAAGCGAACGGATTTACGTACTATGTCGTATCGGGTAGCGACCGCTTCATATGCCGCGCGCTGACGTATTCGATTGACATTGCGCCTAACCGCGTTATCGGTGCGCACCGATGAGCTGATCATCAAGAACCTGAAGACGAACAAAGTGCTGCAGATCGCACAGGAGATAGGGAAAGTGCCTGTACTCTCGTTCGGCAACAGCGGCGGCGACTGCGCGATGCATAACTACTGCCTGGGCAACAAGCAGTACAAGACAGCAGCGTTCATGCTCATTGCCGATGACGAAGACCGCGATCACGCTAACCTCGCGATATATATATCATTGCTACTATTAGCCGTGACGCAGCCTATGCTTGCGCAGGTTGCAGCAACAGAAGCGATGCCGGTGCAAGCGACTGATACCTTGGCATCGGATACGGCATTAACGTTCGCATTCGACAGCGTGCCGCCGGTAGTGCTCGTCTATCCGCAGATACTGCTGGATATGCCCAACGTGCATGTGGAGCAGGACAGTCTGATCACCCTGCTGATGGAAGAGAAGACTGCCGGCGTGGAGCGCGGTGAGATGGAGCGTGCGGGATACCGCGTGCAAGTCTATTCGTCGAACAACCCGCAACGCGGCAAGACGGAAGCCCTGCTGATCGAGCAACGCGTGACGCAGGCAATGAATGTGGCGGTGTATGTGATCTATGCCTCCCCGTCGTGGAAAGTACGTCTGGGTGACTTCCTCGACGAGCAACAGGCGGCAGAGTTCCGCGATGTGTTCAAGGGACTATTCCCCGATTTGGCGGACTACACGTATATTGTGCGGGATCAGGTGAAAGTAAAGTAAAAGTTGAGAGTTTAGAGTTTAGTGTTTAGAGTATGGATTTACAGGCATTTAATCCGAAGGTTGAGGTGACAGACGCAATATCTGCGCACGTAGAGGATATGATTCGCGTGTTGGGTGAAGACCCCGAACGCGAAGGACTGAAACGTACACCGCACCGTGTGGGCAAGTCGCTGCAGTTCCTGACGAAGGGTTACAACGAAGACCCCGAGGCGATATTGCGCTCGGCATTGTTTGAGGAAGACTACCAACAGATGGTAGTGGTCAAAGATATAGAGTTCTACTCGTTGTGCGAGCATCACATGCTGCCGTTCTTCGGCAAAGCGCATGTAGCGTATATACCCAACGGTCGGATTACGGGACTGAGCAAGATAGCGCGCGTGGTGGATGTGTTTGCCCGCCGCTTGCAGGTACAGGAGCGTCTGACAACCGAGATCAAGGACTGCATCCAGCGCACACTCAACCCCTTGGGCGTGATGGTGGTGATCGAGGCGGAACACCTGTGCATGCAGATGCGCGGTGTACAGAAGCAACACTCACTGACCGTCACCTCGGACTTCACCGGTGCATTCAACCGCAAAGAGACACGCCAAGAGTTCCTGAATCTCATACTGAACGCTCCCAAGTAGGAGCGTTCTTTTTAGTTTGAAGCTGCGCGTTTGAAGTTGTTTGAAGCTGCGCGTTTGAAGTTGTTTGAAGCTGTGCGTTTGACTAGTCAAACGTCCACTTGATGCCGAGGCAGGGATTGCACATGAATCCGCTGCCGGTGAAGTTGTAACTGAACTCAATCTCCGTGCCGATGTTCAGGTTCGGGCACTTGAACCAGCGTCCGACATTGTACCACAGTTGCGGTTCGCTGATCATCACGAACGACTGCCCGGCGGCATTGCGCTGACCCCATATATCCAAGAATCCCGAGAATCGCAGTCCGGGAGCCGTACAGAAGTCGTCACAACCCCAGACGAAGGTGAACTGCAAGGGCACTTGGTTGTGGATGCCGTTGTCGGGGTCGGCGATATACTTGTAGAGCAGTTCGAGGTTGAAAATGTTCTTATAATCCTTCGTGTGCAGGCAATAGTTCAGACC
>CADBAZ010000165.1 GCA_902792835.1 uncultured Bacteroidales bacterium | reverse complement strand
GTATTCGGGGTAACCGATTTTTTCAAATCCCTCTTCATAGAGTTTCTGCAAGGCTTTTAGCCTTTGTTCTGCGCCGTTGAGCGAACCGAGGATGATGGTGTATTTGTGTTCATCATCAACTGCCTCTATCATCTTCGGATTGATGACGCGGATCGTGTGAATCTTCTCGCGCCAATAGCGGTTGTCTTGCAGCCAAAGAACGAAATCGTACATCTCGCCTTCCGCCTGTTGCTTGCCTATACGTCCGCTGACAACGACTACCGGCGTGTTCACCGATGCACGAACCGGCATCACTTTGCGTTCGGTATCCAGGTAATACACCTCGTCGCCTTTGATCAGAACAACCGGCTGGCGTTGTTTGACTATAATGCGCACCTCGCCGTTTGCACGCTCGTAACACTCTGCACGGCGCAACATAGGGTGGGTGAGCAGGTGCTGCTCTATCTCCTGACAACGGATCTTTGACAGCGGTTCGCCTACTTTCCATAAGCCTGCCTGATGCAGTTGTTGCTGCAACTCGCCTACGCTGACATATTGCCGCTCCGCACTGTCCTTGATGATAATAGTAATCTTCGAGCACACCGGATCAGCCGCACGCCGCGAACCCGCAACACCTGCCGCTATCACGATGACAGCTAATGCCACCACCAGCAATCCGTTTACTATGATCCGTTTACTAATCACTCTTGAATTCTCTCAACAACTTTAAACTCTAAACTTCTAAACTTCTCTCAACACTCAACTTTAAACTAATATCATTCACCAACCTGTCCACATCTCCCGCACCGATTGTCAGCACAGCCACCGGTGCCATCTTCCTTGCGCGCTCACCGATCTCCGCCAACAACGCTTCTTTGCTTAACAAGTGCTTATCGCGCAGCGTAATCTTGTTTAGCAGCATTTCCGAGTTCACGCCTTCAATCGGCAGTTCACGTGCCGGATAGATCGGCAGCAATATCACCTCATCCAAGGTCGAGAGCACTTTTGCAAACTCATCGGCAAAATCCCTTGTACGTGTATATAGGTGCGGTTGGAAGATACCGAGCAAATGTCGCTCAGGATATAACTTCCTAACCGAAGCAATCGACGCGGCTATCTCTTGCGGATGGTGCGCGTAGTCATCTATGTACGCCACTTCCGGTGTCTGCACATGGATATTGAACCGTCTGTGTACACCCTTGAACGTCGCCAACCCTCTGCGCACTTCATCCTCTGTCACACCGTTCAACAGAGCGATAGCCGCCGCTGCCACGCTGTTCTCTATATTCACCCAAACCGGCACACCCAATTGTATTTTCCCGATGACTCCGTTGGGGTAATGCAGGTCGAATACAATTGCTCCGTCCTTCGTTACAATATTCGCCGCATAAAAGTCTGCCCGTGTATCCTCAGCAGAGTAGGTAAGTACGCGCGCTTGGCTTTGGATGTGCAGCTTGTCTTGGAGGCCGTACTTGAGTAATATGGTGTTTGATACCAGCGAGCAATAGTGCTCAAAACTCTCTCTGTAAGCTTCCATGATGAAAACTCCTGTCAAACTCATCTGCCTCAACCACCACATATTCGCTCTCTTTATCCAACAGCAGATTCGTCTTGTAGTTCTCGCTTATTCCTCCCAAAAACGCATTCACACCGTCACCTATCTGTTTAATCTGATTAATCTGTGAACAATTATTTTCCGTGCCTTTCCGTGTAAGTCCGTGTTCGTTTTTTCCATGTACCGCCATCAAGTGAGCGAGGATCGTGCTTGTCGTCGTCTTTCCGTGAGTACCTGCCACGCATAGCGCTTTTTTCGTGGCTGTTATCTTCCCTAAGGCTTCTGCGCGCTTCAGTATCGTAAATCCTTGCTCCCGCAAGTACGTGTAGATGCTGTTGTTCTCCGGCACAGCCGGTGTCCGAACTACCAACGTATCCTCAGTAGATAGCTTCAATCTCCAATCTCCAATCTCCAATTGATCGTCTCCATAGACGATCTCTATTCCTTCGCTTTCCAATGCGCGCGTCAGGTCGGATGGTGTCCTGTCGTATCCTGCCACGGTATAGCCTTCATGCTTGTAATACCGCGCCAAGGCACTCATTCCAATGCCCCCGATGCCCAAGAAAAATACCTGTTTATTTGTCTCACTCATAGTGTTTGTCGCATCTTTGTCTTGCTCTCGGTGCAGTTCTACCGAGTTTAAGTTCGGCTCTCGGCGTTGTTCCGCCGAGCCCTGCCCACAATTAAGCGTACAAAGTTACTAAAAAAAAATCAATTATGCAAATTTATTTGCAAAAATTCTTATGAGATTGTTGGAATTTTAATCAAATATGGCATTTTACCGAATTCTTTCCGGCATATCTTCCGCTTCGTTCATTTCGCCGGATAGTATCCGGCATCATTCAGCGTC
>CADBAZ010000164.1 GCA_902792835.1 uncultured Bacteroidales bacterium | reverse complement strand
CCTCTGCGATGTCGATGGCACACTCACCGACGGCAGTATGTACTACACCGAGAACGGCGACGAAATCAAGAAGTTCAACACCCGCGACGGCATGGCTCTACAGATTCTCCACGACCATGGCATTCGCACGGGTATCATTACCTCCGAGCAACGTGATCTTGTTGCCCGCCGTGCAGCCAAGCTTCGTGTGGATTATCTCCGTCTTGGTGCCCGTGACGGTGGCAAACTCGCTGTTGCTCACGAGATATGCCAAGAGATGGGCATCACTATGCAGCAAGTAGCATACATTGGCGACGACCTCAACTGTTACGATATCCTCGCGGCGGTCGGCTACGCCGCTTGTCCGAGCGATGCAGCCTTTATGTCGCAAAATGCAGTTTGTTTCATGTTTTATAACATAAAAATGCGCAACCTGTTGCAAAACCCAAAATATTTTATTAACTTTGTGCCTTGTTATGTGTGTGCGCATAATGCACGAGAGCGTAAGCATATGTGCGAGCACAAAACCATAAAAATCGAATATTAATTAAATCAAAATAAAACAATGAATGCTAAACATTTGTTTTTAACTCTTACAATGCTTCTCGCAAGCCTAACTTTCGCTTGGGGCGGTACGGTAACGGATGATATCTCGGAGTCTGCTATTGCCACTAAATACGGCTTGAGTACTAAAACCGTGAGACAGGCTGTATCAGACTTTAGTCTTACGTCATCTGCAGTTTATGCCGGCTATATTCGTTGGAATAAGGATAATTATCTAATTTTCAACTTCGGTGATCCCTCCCGCATAGCCTCTACTACTTCGGGTGGTATTTTGACACAAGTATCAGTTACTTGGTATGGGACAAATACCGATTGCGGCATCTTAGTGTATGGTAGTAACACTGCTTACACGGGCTCAGAGACTCCAGCGACATTGGAGGCTGACCCATCAAGTGAACTTCTGGCAACCATTGCCTATCCGAACACAGCATCTACTGATTTCTCTGCAAAGGGGTATCATTACGTTGCTGTTGTAGGAAATGCTACGTTGAACGTTACGGATGTTAATGTTACTTGGACGGAAGAGGTGTCGTATAATGTCAAGATGGACGCGGGGTACGATTCTGATATGGGTGCTGTTACTATTAATGGTGTTGATGCCACTGCCGGTGCTACTGTTACAACAGCCAAAGCAGGTGATGTGATTACTATCGAGGTTACTCCCGAACTGGATTACTGTTTGACGGGCTTTACGTTCGGTGATATGGAGTTTGATCTGTCCTGTATCGGTTATCTGGAGGAAGATGAAACGGGTACTTACAAGATTATTATGCCGGAAATAGCAGGTACTAATATTACTCTTACGCCCGCATTCGACGATATGCCGGTGAAGAAACCTCAACAGATTACTGTTAAGGACGGTAGTACGCCCCTTTCGCCGTCAACACCGGTCGAAATCCAGTCTGGCGTTTCCCAAACATTTAACTACGAATTGAAGTATAACCGTTCCAGCGACCCTGCTTATGACGGAATTGTGACTATTACTTCTCAGAATACCAGTGTCTTTGCCGTTACATCATATACGCAACCCGATGACGATGGTAAGGGAACATTTACTATTAAAGGTTTTACCGGAACTGCAAAGGTGGAAATACAAACGCAAAAGTCTATTCACTACTACGCAGGTGACGCGTTGCACAATATTACTGTTTCGCCTCGCGAGGTAGTCTTGGTTGCCGAAGCAAGTGATGGTAAGTTCTATGCAATGGACAATACCGTAACAGACGGCAAGGCGAACGGCATAAAAGTGGTGAAGAGTGGTGATTATTACTACTATGATCCGTCTGAACTTACTTTGGCAAATATCACATGGAACGTAATGACCACCTCGGTGGATGACGACAAATTTGCCATCATGAAACCTTCCACCTCAAACTATTTGAGGTTGCCCGCATCTAAGTTACTCCTTGGTGCTGATTCATTTGAATGGTGGAAAGATGCAAATGACTTCTTCGTTAACCCAACCAGCTGGGGACCGAATTACGGAGGTTCGAATTTTGCAGCCGCATTGAATCCTTCGTACGGCGTTGTGGAAGCACTGATTGGCACATACTTCATCCCATTCGGTTCGTATAGCACCGTTTCCGGCGCAGAGATCAATGACCCACGTTCGCTGACCGAAGGTGGCTATGGTACATTCTGCTCGCCGTACGACGTGCCTGATGTGTCAACTGCCGGAGCGAAGTTCTATTCACTGACAGGAAAAGTGCTGAATGGTGATAAGACACAGCTCGCGGGAATCGTACTCAGCGAAGATCCTGAAACAGAACTGGTTGCCGGTCACTCATATTTCTATCAAGTGGAT
>CADBAZ010000163.1 GCA_902792835.1 uncultured Bacteroidales bacterium | reverse complement strand
GAGAACTTGTTCTCCTTCATCACGCGGGCAATCCACTCGTAGAGTGGCGGCAATGACTCCGCTTCGTTATACAACGGTATGATGATAGAAATATCCATTAGCCTATTTCGCTGACGTTAATCAGTTCTTTTTCGTTGATGATATAGATGTCTTTGCCTTCGAGGCTGAGTATGCCTTCCTGTGCAAACTGCGAGAGTGTGCGAATGGCGTTGGCAGTAGTCATGTTACTCATGTTCGCCAGATCCTCGCGGCTGACATGGGCAGCAAGCGTGTGACCGTCCTCAGCATAACCGTAATGGATCGCAAGCGAGTGAATAGCCTCAGCCAGACGACCGCGCAGGTGTTTCTGCGTAAGGTTGACCTGACGCATATCGCTCATAGCGAGATCGTGCGCCATATCCTCGAGCAGACGGTAACAGAAGTTGTTGTTGCGAAGCATGAGATCATGGAACGCCTCGGTATCGACGCTGTAAAACACACAATCCTCCAATGCCGCTGCACAGGTCGTATGGGTGTCACCTGCAATGGTTGAACGATAGCCGAAGAAATCTCCGGGTTTATGCAGTCGGATGATCTGCGGACGCGTACCCAATGCCTCGATATAGATGCGCACCTTGCCGCTGACGAGCAACAGCACGCCGTCGGGTGTGTCACCTTCGCGGTAGATAATCTCGTTCTTTTTATACATTACGAGGCTCAGATGTGACTCCACAAACAACCTCTGCTCAAATGTCAATGTTGCCCAGATAGGGTTGATTTCCCAGATAGGAGGAATATCCAATGCTACCTTACGTTTAATCATAGAAATTCTGTTACGTTTATTACCAAAAAGACTTTCCGGCTGCAAAGATACAACTTTTTTTTCAATTTTGCAAGACAAATGCGATTTTTTTTACTATAATTGTCACTTTATTTACTTTATTTGTATTTTCGAACAAGCGTTCTACATTTTTTTTGTACTTTTGCATCGAAAAAAATTACTGCCGGACAAAATTCTGCACAGTTTAGCACGATTTTTGCATGGCTCATTTTATAGAATACGCACATTGCGCGAAGAATAAGAAGAATAAACGGAAATAGAATGGAAAAAGAATTGGAAACAAGACATTATTTGGAATTTTTGAAGGGCACGATGCACAGCCGTTGGAACAATCTTGCTCTTGCTGATTTCGACGGAGTGAACCGTTACAACTATTGTGACTTGGCTCGCGAGATTGAGCGTCTGCACCTGGCGTTTGAGTTACTGGGTGTCAAGCCGGGCGACAAGATTGCACTTTGCGGTCGTAACTGCGCCAACTGGGCAACGACGTTCCTTGCTGTTGTATCGTACAAGGCAGTGGCAGTAAGTATCCTGCCGGACTTTACCGGTGACGGAATCGAGGGCCTGGTTAACCACTCGGAAACTGTGCTGCTATATACAAGTTCGAATATACAAAAGAAAATCAATGCCGCCAACATGCCGGGCTTGAAGGCAATCGTACAATTGGAAGATTTCGCCTTGAGCTTTGCTGCTGACGACAAGATTAAGAAAGCCTACGCTACGCTGGATGCCGAGATGGCGAAGAAGTTCCCTGACGGCGTAAGCGTTGATGTTGTGGATGCCTATCCCACCGACAACCTCAACGATCTGGCGATCATCAACTATACCTCCGGTACAACCTCTGCACCGAAAGGTGTAATGCTCACGAACCTGAACTTGTCCGGTAACGTGGACTTTGCTATCCACCAGATTCCGCATCGTCCGGGTGATGCTGAATTGTCGATGCTGCCTATTGCACACATGTTCGGATTGATGTTCGAATTCCTGTATCAGTGCTGCGACGGTGCAGAGACATGGTTCCTGACCGGTGCACCGACCCCGACTGCCCTGATGAAGGCATTCTCTGAGGTTCATCCGTTCATGATCCTGACAGTGCCTCTGGTAATCGAGAAGATCATCAAGAAGAAAGTGCTGCCGGTAATCAACAAACCGCTGATGAAGATTCTGTGGCACACACCGGGTATACGCCGGATTATCCGCAAGAAAGTCAAAGAAGGGTTGATGCGATGCAAGCCTTTGGCGGCAAGCTCCGCTTCCTGATCATAGGCGGCGCAGCGCTCAACGGCGAAGTAGAACAAGTGCTCAAAGATATTGAATTCTGCTACTGCGTAGGTTACGGCATGACGGAATGCGCACCACTCATCTCGTACGAACATTGGAGTAAGTTCAAGTTCCACTCCTGCGGTAAGGATCTGCCGCAATGCCGCGTACGTATCGACAGCGACGATCCTATCCACCACGACGGCGAGATTCAGGTCAAGGGCGTGAACGTCATGAAGGGATATTACAAGAACGAGGAAGCCACCAAGGCTGTCTTCACCGAGGACGGCTGGATGCGAACAGGCGACCTGGGCGTATTGGATGAGGAAGGCAACATCTTCATCAAAGGCCGCAGCAAGAACATGATCCTTGGTGCATCGGGACAGAACATCTACCCCGAAGAGATTGAGGACAAA
>CADBAZ010000162.1 GCA_902792835.1 uncultured Bacteroidales bacterium | reverse complement strand
AGAGGTGCGCGCACTGTGGGCGAAGATGAACGAGTGGGTGTATGCCGGCTTTGACGAAACCTACAAGCAGATGGGCGTCAGCTTCGACAAGATCTACTATGAGTCAAACACCTATCTCGAGGGTAAGAAAGAGGTCGAGCGCGGACTCAATGAGGGGCTGTTCTACCGCCGTGAGGACGGTTCGGTTTGGGCTGATCTGACAGGCGACGGCTTGGACGAGAAGTTGTTGCTACGTAGCGACGGCACGTCGGTATATATGACGCAGGACATTGGCACAGCCAAGCTCCGCTACCAAGACTACCCGATTGACAAGATGGTGTATGTCGTAGGCAACGAACAAGAGTACCACTTCAAGGTATTGTCACTGCTGCTCGACAAACTTGGCTTCCCGTTTGGCAAGGAGTTAGTGCACTTCTCGTACGGAATGGTTGAACTGCCCAATGGCAAGATGAAGAGCCGTGAGGGAACAGTGGTCGATGCCGATGACCTGATGGCGCAGATGATTGAAGACGCCAAGCAGATCAGCAAGGACAAAGTCAACACCCTACCCGACATCACTCCGGAAGAAGCGGACGAGATTGCACGGATTGTTGGTTTAGGCGCACTGAAATACTTCATCTTGAAGGTTGATCCGCGCAAGAATATGCTGTTCAATCCCGAAGAGAGTATTGACTTCAACGGTAACACAGGACCTTTTATACAATATACGTACGCGCGTATACAGAGTGTGCTGCGAAAAGCAGCAATCTGCGGTCAGCAGTCTGTGATCAGCAATCAGCCGCTCAACGAAAAGGAAATCGCACTCATTCAGCGGTTGACGGATTATCCGAGCGCTGTGAAACAAGCAGGTGACGAGTTTAGTCCGGCTGTGTTGTGCAACTACGCGTACGCACTGGCACAGGAGTTTAACTCGTTCTATCATGACTACTCGATACTGAACGAGGCTGACGAGCAAAAGAAAAACCTCCGGCTCTTGTTGAGCGCAGAGGTTGCAAAGGTCATCAAGCACGCGATGGCGTTGCTCGGCATCGAAATGCCTAATAGGATGTAGGTTATTCCAGAACTTGTTCGGCTTTGAGGTAATCAAGCACACTAATGACAGCAGATTGTGCGGTGGAGTGATCCACCGCGTATTCTTTTGTAAGTTGGTCGGTGAGATAGGTTATGAGAAAGTCAGGATTTTCTTGAGTTTCCGGATTATCCGGATTTTCTGGAGTGGCGAGTTTGGAGACAATAAAATGCCCCACCTCATTCAGTTGGAGTACACCATTGAAGAGGTGGGCATTTTGTCCGACAGCAGATCCGAGCCATGTCTCGCCGATCTGCTGAAAACGGAAAGAATAACGTAGTCGCATATAGTGCGCTACTTAGAGACGACCGGTTTTAATCTCAGTGTTGCCTTCGTCGAAGATACTGCGACGACGTCCCGGTGCATCACCTTCAACCTCGCCTTCACCCGGGGTAAGATCACCACCTACACCAATGCTCGTGCATAAGATGGACGAATCATAGCGCACAACTTTCACTTCCGGTGCAATAAACTTTTTCATATCTATTTACCTTTCTATTATTTCAATTATTTTACAAAGAACTTACGTCCGTTCTGGATAAGAACGCCTGTTGCGCCTTTACCTACGCGCATACCCATTATGTTGTAAACAGGCTCGTTCCAATTGATGACGCTATTCTCTGCCAACTCGTCGATGCCGGTGGCAGTATCTTCCATACCGAGTTCGCCTTCGAAACCTTCAGCACGAACAATGCGTCTCTTAGGAACAGACTTAGCATCAACATCTTCCAACTCGCCTACATTGATGTATGCGCGGTACGCTCTAATAGAAGCTGTCGTTCCTGCTGCTACATAACGCAACTTACCGCTTTGCAATATATAGTTACCGTTAATACGCTCTACTCCATCGGGTACATACGTCTTTCCGCCATTGTCATCCACCAAGCAGCCCACGAAACCATCTGCACCATTTTCCCAAGCATGAGTAACATGATTCATACAGCCGGTGAGGTTGATTGCTGACGAGCCCGCATCCACTTGATAGAAATATGAGTGACCGGCAACCAGTTCTGTTTCAGGATCTTCGCTGAGTACGATTCCCGCGAGCTGTGTCTTATCACCATTCAGCAC
>CADBAZ010000161.1 GCA_902792835.1 uncultured Bacteroidales bacterium | reverse complement strand
GCAGTCGGCAATGGACGAAACGCTGTTGGTTGAGTACGGCGTAACGATATACGGCTCAATGAGCATCGGAATAGACGAAAGCACCGAAGGCATTGCATCAATGCTCTTGCGCCCCGAGGCGTAGGAGAATTCGTAGGTAAGCGATTGCTCCAACAAACTGTCTAAGAACGGTGTGTAGCCCTTGTAGCCATCTATGTCGCGGTTGTAGAAACCTATATACTCCGTACTGAATGACTCCAAAATGATTACTACTATATTGTCGGTTCTTGCCTCGCGCAAACTGTCGGCTTGGTGAATGGGATTCATGTGCTTAGCCAATTCATCAGCAGAAAAGTATTGCGGTTCGATATACTGCGTGTTCTCCAGCGACTTCATCAGCGAGAACGGTGTGTTCAGTACCAGTGCTGATTCCCGCGGCGTGTTGGTGTATTGCAGGGCATTGCTCAGCGTAATAGGGCGAGTGTATTTGCCAAACCCTCCGCGAATGCCGATAACAGAAAAATACACGGTCAGCACAAACAGCCAAAAGCCCGATCAGCGTCACGTACCAAAACTGCCACACGCCTTGCAACGCTATCCGCCACAGGTTGTCGTCGTTAGCAAACTCCGTAAAGAACGTGCAGGTTGTACGGCGATCCGTGAAGCGGATATAGACTATATCTATCGTGTTGACGATGAGCCCTATTGCGTTCGGGACAATGAATAGCCATGCTAACACTTTCTGCCAAACTGCATTATTTCTCCAGTGTGCAGGCAAGGGCAACAATATACCTACCAGATACAGCGCACTTAGATACAATACGGCAGTCAGGTCAAAGCGCACGCCGCCATAGAGTATCTCCCAAAGATGTGCGCCGCTGATGTTCGGAAACATTGCCCCGTTCACCGCATAGCAGGCTATGCGAAGCAGAGTGTAGAGAGCCAGCACAGAAGTCGCGCCCGAGGTAGTTGTTGCGCACAATGGGGTTGGCGGCAAGTTCTTCCGGCGTACCGTGGAAAAGGATCTTGCCTTCAAACAGCAGGTATGCGCGGTCGGTGATGGAGAGTGTCTCATCCACATTGTGGTCGGTGATGAGGATGCCGATATTCTTGTCTTTGAGTCGCCAAACTACGTCTTGGATCTCTTGCACGGCAATCGGGTCGACGCCTGCAAACGGTTCGTCGAGCATCACGAACTTCGGCTCGATAGCCAGACAACGGGCAATCTCCGTACGTCGGCGCTCACCGCCTGACAGACGGTCGCCGAGGTTTGTGCGCACATGCTCCAGATTGAACTCCTTGATGAGTTGCTCCAACTTCTCGCGCTGATACTCCTTGCTGAAGTTCGTCATTTCCAGCACGGAAAGGATGTTGTCCTCAACAGTCATTTTGCGGAAGACGGATGCTTCCTGCGGCAGATAACCGATACCCATCTGGGCACGTTTGTACATTGGGAATGAGGTTATATCCTGGTCGTCGAGGAATATCTTGCCGTGGTTGGCAACCACCAAGCCGGTGGTCATATAGAACGTGGTCGTTTTTCCGGCTCCGTTCGGACCCAGCAGACCGACAATTTCGCCCTGCTCCAATTGAATACTGACGTCGTTGACGACAGTACGTTTACCGTATTTCTTGATCAGATGTTCTGTTCGCAGTATCTGCATGTTCCCTTTAACTATCAATTGTCAATTTCCAACGACACCGGACAATGGTCGCTATGGACGGCATCGCTGTGGATGCGGGCGTCGCGCAACTTGTCACGCAGCGGCTCGCTCACCCAGAAGTAGTCGATACGCCAACCGGCATTGTGTGCACGTGCTCCGGCACGATACGACCACCAACTGTACATCTCCGGCGCTTGGCAGAACACACGGAACGTGTCAATCAGGCCCGTCTGCTGCCAACGATCCATCCACTCGCGCTCCTCGGGCAGGAAGCCGCTGACGCCTATCTGCCGCTCGGGATGATTGATGTCAATGGGTTTGTGGCAGATATTGAAGTCGCCGCAGATGATTACGTTCTCACGTTCTTGACGGAGTTCGTTGAGCCACTTGAGGAAGACTTCCAGAAAGTCCATCTTGAACTCCTGACGAATGTCGCCCGTCGTGCCACTCGGTACATAGACGCACACTACGGTCAGATCGCCGAAGTCTGCACGCAGCACTCGTCCCTCGCGGTCGTAGCGGTCATTATGCATACCGGCTACAATCTTGTCGGCGGGTTGTTTGGAGAAGATACACACGCCAGAGTACCCTTTCTTCTCCGCAGAGTGGATATAACTTGTGTAACCGAGTGCTTTGCTCTCTTGGATGCAGAACACGTCAGGGTTAGCCGCAGCCAGCCACTCAAGCAATCCTTTGCTCAAAGCCGAGCGAATGCCGTTAACGTTGTACGATACGAGTTTCATGTTATTTTATTGCTGAATGCCGTAAATATTGTAGATCTGCCCGTTCGCGTGAATGAGCAGTTGTCCGTTCTTGACAGTCTTATAAGCACTCTGACCATCCGTAACAGGCGAACAGTCGCCGGTCGGGTCAGTGGGTTTGCCGCCGCGGTACTTGAACGACACGATGCCATCGGTCATTTTGATGTCCGTAATAGCGTGATCGGTTATATCGGTGTACTCCGTTGCGCCTTCGGGGAAGGCATCGCCGGGTTTGCCTAAATAGCCTTCATCGGTATCAGTAGTTGGAGCCCAACCATCCGCCTCGATGATATCCACGCCCATGTTGTCCGGGTCGTTATTTACCCTATTTCCCGTCCACAACGAGCGCTGGTAGTTGATGCGCGTGAGCAGCATTCCGTCACCGGGCACATCTCTATCCCACCCCTCACGTTGGCGGTTTTCCAACAGATAGAATACCGAAGGATCAGGGTTAACGCCGTCCATATTGTGCTCATCGCTCTCGACGATGAGATATGCCTTGTTGCTCGTGGCAATATGCTCCAGCGAGAGATCATCCGCATTGGTAATCAGTTCGGGCTCAAGCCAGCCTAAGAAGAACCGCTCGTAGGCAGAGAAGGATGGCGGAGAGTGCATATCATCGTTGTACGGACCATAACACATGAGATCCCATTTGCCTAACAATTTGTGCTTTGAACTAGTATTGACGGTTTTGTACAAATCCGGCAAACCAAGTGCATGCCCGAACTCATGGCACGCGACGCCTATACCGGCAATTACGTTTTTCTCGGTTGTGGAGAAGTAACCATCCAACTCGTTGCTGTACTCAAAGGCATTCAGCGTCTTACCGTCAAACACACGACGGTTCGTACCGCAGCCTGCACTATTGACAGTCCAATAAGCAGGCCATATTAAATCACTTGATGGAGAAATATACCCCGGATCATTCTCGCCGAAGCCGGCGTAAAAGATATATACCAGATCAATATACCCGTCATTGTTGGAGTCGTAGAGCGTGAAGTCCACCTCGTCGTCCACCAGCGCACACGCTTCGGTAACCATATATCCGGCACGTTGGCTTCCGTTCGCACCTTGACCGTAATAAGCGTACCCATTCGACAGCGTCACAGGCCCGACGATGTCGAACTGCGGGTTATATGCACCGTTCGATTGATCGTACAGGTATTGACGTATACTACCTTTGGCGTTGTCTTTTGTCCAGTTCTGCGCATTGAACATCGAATCTACATCCTCTTTGGGGGAAACCAACTCGTAGTCGGTGAAGTTCGTCATGATGACCAACACGCGCGGAATAATCGTACGCGTACCGACTGCCTGCTGTGCAGCCGGAGCCTGCGCAAGTCTGCGTTGCGAACTCTGTTGCCACTCTGCCCATTTCGACGGATCACGCGGCGGCACGCTCGCTACGCTAAGTAGTGAGCAACAAAGAAACAGAACCGGTAGAATACGTCGCATAGTATGTTATCTTCGTTTTTGTACGCCTCGTTTGTTGAGCCAGCGTTGTTCGCACTTGCTGCGCTTGTCGGCATCATGGGCTTGGCGACGTGTGGGTACAGAAACCTGTTTCTTCTCGCCGTCAATCTTGCGGATCTTAAGCTTGTTGTAACAAATCTTACCTTTGTTGTCCTCATTGACTTCCCATCCGTCAACGGTCATCATAAAGTGCCAGTGCTCGTCACCGCGCAGATAGACGTGCAAGGTGTCACCACTCGGCTGGATGCGGGTGATAACGCCCGGATAAGCCGGAACACGTGCTGGCTCTTGTGCATGGCTACTCAAGACAAATGCCACACAAGCAAAAAATATGAATACAATTTTTCTCATTGCTGTATTTTGTAGTATGTTATTGTTGCGCCTTGCGGATCTTTTGATACAACTGCGAGGCAAAGACGAAACTGTTCAGTGCTTCGTTGTCGGCGTGGAAGATGTCGTAACACGAACCCTGCCACTCTTTCTTGCCGCCTTTGAGGAAGATAATGTTGTCGCCCACCTCCATAATGGAGTTCATGTCGTGGGTGTTGACGATGGTGCAGATGTTATACTCGCGGGTGATATCTTGGATGAGTTTGTCAAT
>CADBAZ010000160.1 GCA_902792835.1 uncultured Bacteroidales bacterium | reverse complement strand
ATGGGCAATGACGGTTCGTGGGAAAGCATGGATCTCTCGCCCGAGGCGGAAGCTACGTTCATCGCCGAGCATCTTGGACCAATCTTGGGACAAGAGTTCTCTGACGTCAAGATCTTCTGCTTTGACCAGAATACCTTCGAGGCAGACCGTTACACCGCAGCTGTCTATGACCGCAATCCCAAGGCGCGCGACTATACAGCCGGTACGGCGCTGCATTGGTACGGCTCGACGATCTCCTGTTTTCCGGAGATCCTTGACTCGCTCCACGCACTCTATCCCGACAAGATCCTGATGCACACCGAAGGCTGCATCGACAACCTCGGTCGTCCGGGCTGGCCGGGTGTATCGGACTACGCAGGAGAATGCCACGGACTGGGCATACTCCACGCCGTGGTGGCCGGAGTGGCATCCCAAGTACTCGGCTGTACACCGCTATGCGCAGTATATCATCGACGGCGTCAACCACTGGATGACCGGCTATATCGATTGGAACAGCGTGCTCGACTCCATTGGCGGTCCGACGCACGTGCTCAACCATTGCGGCGCACAGGTGATGGTCGATTACGCCAACGATATTATCTACTTCACGCCCTACCACTACGCCTTCCGTCACTTCTCGCGCTCGATGCGTCCGGGTGACATCGCGCTCGGTGTCAGCACATTGGCTGAGAATCCCGATCTCCATATCTGCGCCGTCAAGAAACCGAACAACTCCTACGCCATCAATATGTTGAACAAGGCGCAAGAGCCTCAGTCGTTCAACATCCAGTTGGGTGATTACTTTGCAACCATCCATCTGCCGGCGAACTGTGTAGAAACAATTGAAATTGCTTTACCAAAATAATTTACCCTTATAATCAACCCTTAAAAATTAACCATTATGAAAAAACTTTCATTCTTATGTGCACTTTTGTGCGCAAGCATGATGAGCTTCGCCATTGATTGGACTGGCGTAGCATGGCTCGGTAATGGCGTAGGTGAGGGCTATACGGAAAAGTATAAAGCCGTAGTCTCACCCAAATTGCCCGATCCGGGATTTATCAACAATCTGCAAACGCGAAACGGCAAACCGTCTATTCACGTAGTTATGCCTTCGGCTGCCTTCGGTGCAACTTCGCTTCAAGCTTCGCAGTTTGAGTCGGAAGGTGCAGGTGTGTTCTTCCATCTGGATGCATTCCCCGCTTTGGAGAATGAGTTCACATTTGTGTGCGACAATGTAACCTACACGTTCACCGTTTATTTTGCTGACGGCACACAAGGTGGCGGTGGCGGCGGTGATGCCGAACCGACTGAGATCTATGATGTCAATTTTGCTCTTGCCAGCAACGGTTCATCGGCTACAGCCTCCAGCGGAAATGCAGGTGCTGCCATTGACGGCGACGAAGGTACGCGTTGGGAGTCTTCTGCTACCGACGATGAAACATGGACGCTTGATATGGGACAAAAGCGTATCTTCAATACCATTAAGATTAAATGGGAAGGTGCATACTGCAAGGAATATACATTGTCATATTCCAACGATGGCGAGTCCTGGAGTCCGCTTTATACGGAAACCAACTTGACGCAAGCAGGTTGGCAAACCATCGAAGTTGACGTCAACATTACCGCGCGTTACATCCAATACCACGGTACCAAGCGTGCCACGCAGTGGGGACAGTCGTTCTACGAGTTCCAGGTATTGCTGCCGGGTGTCAGCACATTGACAAAGATCGAGCTCAGTGCTCCCGGTGTAGCCAAAGTGGGCGAAGGTGTAGCTCTCAATGTGGTTGCCAAAGACCAGAATGACGCTCCTATGACAGTTGCTATTGAGTATGAGATTACTCCTGCTGCTGCCGGTGCTGTGGTTGACGGCAAGTATGTACCTGCCAAGATTGGTAACGCATCTATCGTCGCCAAATCCGGTGAGGTGAAATCGGCTGCTATCGAGATCTTCGGCTACGAAGGAAGCAACCTGGCATTGAGCACGAATATCGATACCGACAACAAGGTTATCGCTCAGTCCGACTTTACTCCTAACGGTACAAACGCATTCTTTGCCGTTGACGGCAATGATGGTAGTGTATATCAAGGCTCGCCTACGAGTGGTACTGCCGCTGATGATGCAAGCCGTACGTTTGACGCTTGGTTTGTAGTTGATCTGGGTGACTTCTACGACATCGACCTCATCACTATTCACTTTGAGGGCGCTTGCTCGCAGAACTACCACGTAGATTTTTCGGCTGACAATACTGCATGGGCTTTGGGTTATGATTACACAAGCAACCCGGGTATCAACGGCCGTACGGATATGTTGAGCGCTGCTGTGCTTGACAACTATCAGAAGGTGCGTTACGTACGCTTCTGGAGCACCAAGGCGGGCACAGAGTGGGGTATGAAGATGTTTGAGTTCCAAGTCTTCGGCCACGCATGGGTTCCCGCTTCCGATACCGAGGCTCCTGTCATGGTTTCGGCTACGCTGGACAGCAAGTCATGGAACAGCGTTGTTATTGCTGTTGAGGCTACCGACAATCAGGGTATATCCAAGTTCCACGTTGTGGATGCTACCAATGGCATTGATGCCAAGTATGCTCCTACCGATGGCAAGATCACCGTCACCGGTCTGACTGCTGCTAC
>CADBAZ010000159.1 GCA_902792835.1 uncultured Bacteroidales bacterium | reverse complement strand
CCATTCCTGTTTTTTGCGGTTGCATGCCCATGCTTTGGTAAAATTGCATTGCTGCATCGTTGCCAGCCCAGACGTTCAGGGTGATATTGTGGCAGCCTGTCGACTTGGCATAATCGCGCACAAACTCAAACAAACTTTTGCCGACATGTCTGCCCCGAGCGCGTTCATCCACACAAATATCATCAATATACAGGGTCTTACAATCACACAGCAGTCGGTCGCCTTTCACCTCGCTGATCTGACAGAAGGCATAGCCAAGCACCTCACCGTCATTGTACACAAAGATCGGCTTCGCGGTGTCGCTGAGTATGGTCTCAAGTTCTTGCTCGCTGTATTTGGTGGTGTGCGGTTTGAACAGATCCGGTCGCAAGCGATGATGCACCATATTCACTTGGTGCAGTAAGTCGATGAGACGCGGAATGTCCGCTATCACAGCATTTCTAATGTTTGTCTCATTATTCATTCTTATCGTATAAGGATTTTTATATCGAGCCTTTATTTCCTAATCTCCAATCCGGTAATGGTATAGGCCTTATCCCCGTGGAGGATGAGGAGTTGACCGTTGCGGAAGATCTTATTGGAGATTGGAGATTGTAGATTGGATATTTCGTCGGTAGCAGCAGGAGTTTCCTGTTTCAGCTCGTACGGACCGAGGTCATGTGCCTTGCCTGAAGCGGGCGATGCGAGGAACGGGAAGTCGGCGATCAGTTGCGCCCAGTTAGGTATAACCGACTCCGGCACTTCGCCGCCGGCATCCACGAGTTTGCTGCCCGGCATCAGTCGGGCAAAACGACTCGGCATAGAGCCGTCACCGCGTCGCGGAGCAATCGCATCATCTTCGCTGAGCGAGACATATTCGTCGCGCGAGAAACCGGTTACCAGATGGTTCGTCCAGCCGAGTTTGGACGGCGGAGTGACAACCGCGTTGTAGTCATCCGTACCGACACAGATCTCCTGCCGGCCGAAGCAGACATTGTTGTAATAGTAGGTGTTGGCATCGGAACCTCCGGACTCGAACATATAATCATAACTGTTGTCGAACGCCAGACAACCGACGAGCACGTGTCCGCCCTTGTGGCTGTTGCAGTCAAAACCTTTGACCGAAGAACTGATATCACATCCGAAAGCGATGCAGCGATAGGCGTAATGGATACCCTGGCTGCTACCGCCTGTGCCGTTGCCACCCAACTTGATACCATTCCCGTTGCCCGAGAATGAAGCGGAGGTGTCGAGGTATTCCTTCACCCACAAGTGATCCTCTTTGTTACCCGACTCCCACGCCCAGCACTCAGCCAGAATAACATCGTAATCCGTCTCATACAGATCCCACGCGTCATCGGAGTTACGCCAAGCACGGCAACGGATAAAGCGGTTACCTTTGCCGTTATGCATCTTACATGCAAAACCGTCGGCATCCGAACCGTAGTTGGCATCGCAGTCGCAGTTGTGATGGCTGTCGCAGTCCACGATATCGTTGTACGCGCAATACGTGCCATCGTTCTTGCTTACGCCGGGGAAGGTGTCTGAGAACTTATGCCCGAAGCCGAGTTGAATACCCGTGTCCAGATTATAACTGAACTCGCAACGCTCAACACGGTTGTGCGAGCCTTCGAGTTTGATACCGTTGTCGGCAGCGTGCATAATATGCAGGCCGAACAGGATCCAGTAGTCACCCGTCAGGTGGATTCCACGGTCGCCGACATTGCCCGGCTTGCGGTTGCAATCGAGCAGCTGCTGCTCAAAATCGAAGATCGGCTTCTCGTTCTCATAGGCAGAGATTACGATAGGAGCCTCAGCAGTGCCCGACTGCTTGAGCCGGACGGTGAGTTTGCCGTCTGTGCCTCGCCATGACATCTTATATACGCCCCCGCGGCAGTATATCACGTCTCCCGCTTGAGCAACCGTAATAGCTTTGCCGAGATTCAGCCACGGCTTTTCAAACGAGCCGTCACCCGTCTCGTCATTGCCTGCAGGCGATAGGTAGTACGTTGCGTGCGTTGCCGTATAGGTCGGGCGGGTGAACTCCGGATCGGGCTCTGCCGGCACTACTGTTCCCTGATCGCCCGAACCCGAGACATATTGCTTGAGTACCACATCATCGATGTAGGTGTTGTTTGTTCCGCTAAATCGCACCTGCACGCTCTGAGCCGAATCCGTTCCCAACTTGCACGAGAAAGTGGAAAACGTTGAGCTGGATGGACTGCTTACCGAACTTACTTCCACCCATTCGCCCGAACCGATACGATAAGCCACGTCAATCTGTTTTTTGCTGCCACCGCTGCGATGTTTGAACTCAACCGAACTCACACTGTCA
>CADBAZ010000158.1 GCA_902792835.1 uncultured Bacteroidales bacterium | reverse complement strand
ATACCTGCCAACAGCAGTGCGCCGAGAATCCAGCGGATATATCCCCACCACCAGATAGGCGCTTTCTGAATGTCGCGGATGTCGGTGATGGCGTTCGTTGAGTCGAGCACAAACGGCTGAACGAAGTTCAGCGTGATGGTTTCGCTGTAGGCAGTGTCGCTGCCGCAAGCAAAGGCTATAGGCTCAACGAAGAACAGCGAGTCCTCAAACGAGGTGAGCATCAACTCTTGCTTGTAGTGCTTGCCTTGTTTGTCAACAAACGAATCGACAGGGCTCTGCTTGACGATCTCGATTCCGTCGATAAGCTGTTTGCCGAAAGTCGGGTAGGTGACATGCTCATCCGGCGCACAGGTAGCCTCGAACCGAAGTCCTGTCTGGTCACCCAAGCACACAACCGTCGAGTCGAGCGAGGTGTTGATTACTATGGATAATAGAATACTTAGAAACATTGTGTTACATCTTAAATAGTCGCATGAGTGCGCGCACGTAATCCTCGTTGGTCTGCATCGATACGGCATTCACACCGGTGCGAACAAACACGTCTTGCAAGGCTGCCTGCTGTTTGGTCCACGTCTCGTTGTACGCCTTGCGGATCTCCGCACGCGAGGTGTTCACCCACATGCGTTCGCCGGTTTCGGCATCGTTGAGTTTGAGTAGTCCAACATCCGGCAGTTCGGCATCGCGGCGGTCATAGACCTGAATAACGTTCATGTCGTGCTTCGAGGAGGCAATCATCAGCGGTTGCTCAACAAGCAGATGACCTTTCTTCTTGCCTTCGGTCACCAGTTGTCCGCCTACGCCGACAAGGTCGGAAATGAGGAAACAGGTAGCATGGCGTTTCTGCGCATTGGCAAAGAACTGAATCGCCTGGGCTGCGTCCGTGCCGCGTGATGTCGGCTCGAAGTCCAACAACTCGCGGATGATATGCAGCACATGGCTCTTGCCCTTCTTGACGGGGATCACTTTCTCGATCTTGTCGGAGAAGAAGATACAACCCACCTTATCGTTGTTCTCGATGGTTGAGAAGGCGAGCGTGGCGGCAACTTCGGCAATGGTGTCGCGTTTGTACTGCGACTGCGTACCGAAGTTACGACTACCGGAAACGTCCACCATGAGCATCACCGTCAGTTCGCGTTCCTCCTCAAACACCTTGATATAAGGCTTACCCATTCGCGCCGTCACGTTCCAGTCAATGGAACGTACATCATCGCCGGGCTGGTACTCGCGTACCTCGCTGAATGCCATACCGCGGCCTTTGAACTGGCTGTGGTACTCTCCGGCGAAGATGTTATGCGACAGAGCTCGGGTCTTGATCTCTATCTTCCGGACACGTTGTAGTAATTCTTCTGAAGTCATAAGAATATATCTCCGAGTTTTGGATTTTTCTTGAGCAGATTTGTTTTTTCTCGTGAGGGAGTTATGCGGGACATAATGACCGAGCGAAAAAAGCAAAGATGCCAAGAAAAAAACAAAACCTTAATTAGGGAACTTGAACTGCGTTTAATACTTCGGTGATTACATCCTCGGTTGTCATGTTATTTGCCTCGGCTTCGTACGTAAGTCCGATTCTGTGACGCAATACGTCATAGCAAACGGCACGCACATCCTCGGGGATCACGTATCCGCGGCGATGGATGAACGCGTACGCACGGGCTGCCAGAGCGAGATTGATGCTTGCACGCGGACTACCCCCGAAAGCAATCATCTGCTTCAGGCTCTCCAAGCCGTACTTCTCCGGCTGACGGGTAGCAAAAACGATATCTACGATGTAGCGCTCGATCTTCTCGTCGAGATAGACTTGGCGAACGACTTCGCGGGCTTTCTTGATGTCCTCAGTGGAGAGAATAGGTGTGATGACCTTCTTCTCGCCGGTGATGTTCTGACGGATGATCTGACGCTCCTCTTCCGGCTGCGGGTAGCCGATAACTACCTTGAGCATGAATCGGTCGGTCTGTGCTTCGGGCAGAGGATAGGTTCCTTCCTGTTCGATAGGGTTCTGCGTAGCGAGTACGAGGAACGGCTCGTCGAGCTTGAAGGTCTTGTCGCCAATGGTAATCTGGCGCTCTTGCATAGCTTCCAGAAGGGCAGATTGCACCTTTGCCGGAGCACGGTTGATCTCGTCCGCCAACACGAAGTTAGCGAAGATAGGTCCACGCTTGATGCTGAACTCCTCGGACTTCTGCGAATAGATCTGCGTACCGATCACATCGGCAGGCAGCAAGTCCGGCGTAAACTGAATACGGCTGAAATTAGCTTTGATCAAGTCTGCCAATGTGCGGATAGCCAGGGTCTTTGCCAAGCCCGGAACACCCTCCAACAGGATGTGTCCGTCAGACAGCAAACCGATAAGCAGACTCTCTACCAAGTGTTTTTGTCCCACGATCACTTGGTTCATGCCCATCGTCAGGGCATCTACAAACGAGCTCTCACGCTCAATGCGCTCTTGCAGCTCGCGAATGTCAACAGTGTTAGTCATTGTTATGTAGTAATTTTTAGAATAT
>CADBAZ010000157.1 GCA_902792835.1 uncultured Bacteroidales bacterium | reverse complement strand
GAGAAAGAGTTGCTGCCCTACGGTTGCCGTCTGCTGAGTTACATGCAGACCGTACGGTTCTTTACCGACTACCTGAACGGTGACACCTACTACAAGATTCAGTACCCCGAGCATAACCTCGTTCGCACACGCGCACAACTTCGCCTCGTCGAGGAGCAAGAGAAAGTGGCAAACAAAATGAGAGATATTATACAAAGAATCAATTAACGAACACGGAAATACACTGAAAAGCAAGGATCATCAATATATTCCGTGTAAATCCGTGAGAATCAGTGTAGAATAAAATATATTGCACCATGAGATACATCATAGACAAAGTCAATTGGCCGGAGAGTTTTCCTGAGAAGCCGGAGGTAAGCGTGGAGGTGAGCAACGACCACGAATGGTTGCAGCTGCATTATCGCGTCAAGGGCGAACAACTGCGCGCGGTGACGACCGAAGACCAGGGAGCGGTGTGGGAAGACTCGTGTGTGGAGTTTTTCTGCCAAGTGCCGGGCGATAAGCACTACATGAACTTCGAGACAAACTGCATCGGTGCGATGGTGGGTTCGCGTCGGTTAAGCCGCACGGAAGATGTACAGCCACTGCCGCCGGAAGAGATGGCGCAGATTGAACGTCGCTGCTCGTTCCCGCGCGAGGTGATAGAGGAGCGTGACGGACTATTTGAATGGGATGTGGAGCTACGGATTCCGCTCAAGTTGATCTTCCGCGACAGACAGCCTGTGTTCCCGCAAGCGCTACGCGTGAACTTCTACAAGTGCGCCGACAAGACAAAGAAGCCACACTTCCTGAGTTGGCAGCCGATAGCCCTACCCCAGCCTAACTTCCATTGCCCGGAGTTCTTTGGGGAGATAGTGCTGAAGTAGGACTCTTTTTAGTCAACAATTAAAGACTATTAAAAACTATTACAATGGGTTCTTTTAGGTCAACAAATAAAGACTATTAAAGACAATTCGATGAACACTGCTGACCAAGAACCGTGTAAGTGTTTGAGGCGCGCTGAATATAGACATGCCCGTTGCGGAGAACTTTCTGCGCAGCGGGTTTGGTTTGTTCAGAGGCATCGCCCGTCTGCACGTTTTCCGATTTCCACTGGGCACTCTCTGCGGGTGCTGACCAGTTGCCGCGGTCATCGGCAGCAAAAGCGGCGTAGAAATACACCTGCCCTACTTGCGCCGAGACGTCGGTGCAAGTTTCGTCTGTGCCGCGATAGATCTCCGTGCCGTCAGTAGGTGAGCTCGGAAACTCGTTGTCCTTGCGTACGATAACGGTCTGCGCATAGTCCGGCGCGGGATAGATGTCGCCCGTAAGATGCAAGTCGTCGAGATAGAACGTGCCACTCACCGGATCGCCGGTTGATACACCGAACGATATGCGCACTATACCCTCGCAGCGATTGCGGTCGTCGGTGTTGGTGTACCACTCAAAAGCCTGCAAGCTGCTCAAGTTAAGTGTCACGGTTTGCCACTGGGTTGAACTTAGATCAACCTTCTCGGTGTACCACCAATCTTCATGTCCGGCAGAGATGTTCTTGCACACAACACGCAGAGCGGTTGATGTGCCGTTACCCCGAAGACGAAAGGAAAGTTCGGGGGTGAGGTGCATGTCGGTTGCCTCGTCAAACACATAGTCAGCCGCAGCGGTCGCCCACGCGGAAGTGATGCTGTAGTCGCAGCGGGATGTTATCCAACGTGCTGCAATCGGTCAGCAGGTTGTCGAGATGCACGAGGTGCGTGGGGTTGAGCCATGTGAGGTGGTAATGGTTGCCCTGCATGTAGCCGCCCAGAGCCGTAGGCGCCGGTGGAGGTGTGGTGTCTTCAATCAGATTCACCACAGCCGTGTTGCCGCCCAAGAACGACTGACCACCGGAAGTGACAAGCGCATAAACGTAGTACTTGCCCTTGGGCATTATGTCGCGCGTGTGCCACATATATTTCTCTGTTGTGCCCGGCAGATCGGTTACGATAGGCTTCATTCCTTCGACGGCTGTTGCATCGGCTACCTGCGAGTAATAGAACGACACCTTGGCATCACCTGCGGGGTCGAAGGTGTACCAGCGCAGTTGGATGGAGTCCTCGACATCGACCTCGGCAGTAGGAACCGTGAAGTTGACGGAAGGCGTGATCACCTCGCCGTCGTGCAAGAACGTGTAGGTGTAGAAGATGTTTCCGACCGAGTCGTACGCCGTCAGAGCGATGGTCGAGGCGTCGGCAGACATATCGAGCGTCGAGAAACAGGAGATCTGCTTGTAGAACATCGAGTACCTATAGTCTTGCAGATGTTTCTGTTGGGAGTAGTTGGCATCTCGTCCGCAACCCGGGCGCAAGTAGTGGATGCCGTCCTTGTACTGATGTTCGAACGAGTGGTCGTCGCCGGAGAGAGAGATGATTCGCTTGTTGTACGGTGCTGCGGCATATTTTTCAAAGAGCGGAGCTATCTGCTTGGGCTCTTCTGCCCAATTGCCGTGGTAACCGGTGGTGTGGATGCCGACGTGGTGGCAGATAATGATCCACGGGCGCGCGCACGTATTTAATATGGAATCTAACCAGTGGTATTGCTTGCTGCCCGGCGCAAACTGAGGCGAACTCTCGTCGCCGTTGAGGTTGAGCATTATCACATCGGCGTTGCCGTAGGTGAAGTGGAAGTACGCCTCACCACGCGGGTCGGTTACGGGGTCTTCCGGTTCCCCTTCATGGGCAAACTGGTGGAAGTAGTCGTAGAACGATGACCAGCGGTAGCCGCGAGGATCACCCGTCTCATGGTTGCCGGACGAAGACATCAGCGGCACTTGGCTCAAGAACTGCGCACCCGGCGTAAAGAAGTAATTGTTCCAGTTGCGGTCGTTGCCCTTGCTGCTGACGAAGTCGCCGTTCATGAGCGAGATATCGCAGTTAAGACCGCAGATGAAATCTTGGCAGTTGCTCCAGTTGTTGCGCGCATTGCCGTGTATATCGCTGATGGTGAAGATGCGGAAAGCAGTGCCTTGCTCGGGAGCAGTCTTTGTGCTGCTGACCTTATCGCAACGGCGTGTGGCACTCGCGCCAACGGTGAAGTAGTAACGGGTGGCAGGCTGGAGGTCGGTAAGCGTGACTACGTGCATGTAACCCTCGCCTTCGACATTCCAGCCGGCATCGGTGGTTATTTGGCGGTCGAGGTTGTCTGGGCTTGTGCCGTAGAAGACGACTGCTTCGGTGGCTTCGGCTTCTTCCGCCATCTGCCAGAGGACTTTGACGGAAGTGGTGGTCGGCGACATTGAATACGGCATCTTGTAGGGCTCATAGGGATCGGCAGAGGTGTCGTGGTCGTTGTCCGAAACTCCCCAACGCGGATCGCCAAGGTTGCTGCCGTCCGTACCGACGCCTACGGCTGCGCTGTTCTTGCTAAGTTGGAAGTTGCCACCGGCTGCATCCACAAACCACGGATCACGACTCAGACAAGCAGTCTGCGTAGCGCCGTTGCCAAGTTTGATCGGTGCGTTCCAACACAGGCAGTTCTCAATCTTCGAATCCGAACCATAGAGCGCATAACTGACCGTATTGTCACGCTCTTCGGTGTCCATGAAGATACAGTTGGTGATATGTGTGCCGTTAACGTTCGCCGGATAAACGCCGCGTGTGTCGTTGCTGTTGTAGAACGTGCAGTGGTCGATGAGGCATGTGCCTTGCACCGCAGCCAATTCGCTTGAATTGAGATAAATGAACCGTCCTGTACCATTCACTCCGCCATCGAACGTGCAGTTGGTGACGGAGATGTTTTGCAGTTGCGCAGGAGCATCTCCGGCGTATATAGCGCGTGCCGTGTTAGCGGTTTCGCCACCGAGACAAAACAGACAATCGGAGATTGTGAGGTTATAATGTGCGTCAGCAGTGACACAGCGGATCACATCTGTCGTGCTCTTAATCGTGACACCTTTGAGTGCAAAATCCGCCTTGATCTCAAGGCGGCTGGATAGTTTGAGCACAGGTTTGGCGCCTTCTGCGGCTTGGATGGTCAGAGCAACCGTCGGCTTGATTGATGATGACTCATTGTACTCGCCTGTGGTCAATACGAGTACATCGCCAGCTGCGGCATTGGTGACAGCCGTCTTGAGTGTTCCAGAACCAGGAGTGACATTGATTGTGGTTGCATGGATTGCAACGGCGCAAATCAGCGCACTTGTCAGGAGGAATATATATCGTTTCATGGTAAAGTAGATTTT
>CADBAZ010000156.1 GCA_902792835.1 uncultured Bacteroidales bacterium | reverse complement strand
CGGTCGGTCTTCCAACCTATATCGTGAAGCGTAGCGTTTTGGCTATCCATTACCATATAGTGGCCGTACACGCCAATAAGAAAGTCGGTATGTGCACTCATCCGGATGAGCAGACCCAAGTCAAGTAAGGCTGTTACATTGAAGCTCTTCACATTCAGCTTGGATACAGTGCCCTTGTAATCAATCGTACCGAACTCATGCAGGTTATGAAGTTCGCCTCTGGTTCCATAATCGCCCCAATGCTCTATCTCGCCGGTCAGGACATGGTAGTTCGACTTGACGGTATATGCAGGTGCTGCACCAAGTGCCATAAAGAAACCTGCTTTGTTGCGTTTACCCCAAGCCTGAATTTGCAATGTAACAGGCACACCCACGGTATGTATCGTATGCCGCTCGTTCCAATTGCTCACCTTGGCATGGTGCTCGTAGATCTCGCCGTCGGTGTCGATGATATCATCGCCCTTGAACACCCACTCACCATCCAATAAGCCGTGCGAGCTATAGTTGGCGAGCCAGGCGCCAACGCCGATGCCCACGTTCTTGTGGAAGAAGTAAGCATACTGAAGTTGCACCACAGCGGACAAGGCAGCCTTCTCGCTGCCATTGCCGTTAGGCACATTTAAGGGCTTTTTCAAGAATCCGTACCCCACGTTACCCAGACCTGCACCGGCATGAATCTCGACGTAATGTCCCTTGCGGTTAGCAGAGTCGCCCGGGGTGACCGTCACCTCCTCGCGCTGCGTGATGGTGCGCAAAGTATCAACGAACGTGCGCACCTCGAGTGAGCGCACATTCACCAAACTATCCGTTGACTCGGCATCAACAGGCATATTGTATCGGTAAACGGCATGCTGTACGTCCGTCGGCTGTTGACCGGCAAAACGCTGTGTTTGCACCTCTTGTGCGTGACTGCCTATCGTCACGCCAAGGGCAAGAATGCTGATTAAGGTTCGCTTAATATACATGGATCTTTACGGTTGTATTTGTTTCTTTTCCTTGTAGTTGCAGCAGATATACGCCTGCATTGTTAGGCATAAGCATCGTGCTCTCGCTGTCGCGGAGTTCGGCTGTGCGGATCAGTTGACCTGTTATGGTACGCAGCGTTGCTGTCATCGCTTCTTCCGTCGTCTTGCTGACCGTCACCGCAGCACCGGCTGCCACCCTCGTCGGACGAACGGATACACTCGCCTCATCTATCTGCTTCGAAGCTTCTGCCGAACTCGGGCACTCGTCGAAGGTGTGTTTGCAGGTTAGGTCTTTCGTGCCGTCCGCAAGAGTCAGTTCGCAGTGGTAGATATCAGGTGTGCCCGCCATCTTTATCGAACCAGTATAGATACGCTGGAGCGTATCGCCCTCCAACTTCACACCGTTCTTATACCACTGGTAAGCGACATAGAGACTGTCGTGGTTGTTGATAAAAAGCACATTGTCCCACTTGCGGAACATCAATCCGTCGGTGCAACACTTCACGAACTTCGGTGCAACCGACGAACCGGTCTTAGCGCCGGTTTCCCAGCCGTCGAAATACCCCTTGAACGTGTGATTCTTGAGTTCCGGATCGCTGATACGGATGGTGAACGTATAAGTCTGGTCGATGTTCCACTGCGCCTCAGTAATCGGCGGCAATGCCTCGCTGACAACCGTCTTGCCGGTAGTCTGATCCACAACGATGAACAGCCCCTTCGGGTTGATATATTTTACGGTAATCTTCACATCGTACGCTGTTGAGTCGCAATCCATCGTCTGCGCCTCGGCAGTCAACGATTTGAGTTCAGGATCCGGTCCCGGGCAGTCGGAATATTCCGGGGCATTGGACGATGCCGTAGCCTCAGCTTTTGTCCAGCCGTCGAAGTACGCCTTGTACTCATGTTTCGCCGGAGTGAGGTTGTCATCAATTGTATAGGTGATGGTCTTGGTCTTCTTTTGATCCCAATCCCCATGATCGGTCGGCACTGCGCCCTCAAATACCGTCTTGTTCGCCGTCAGGTCTTTCACAACCAACTTACCTTTCGGGTTGTCGTAGTTCACGCTAATCGTCACATCGTACTTCCTCACGCCGCACGGCATATTCTTTGGCGTAGCGGTCATTGCATAGATATGCGGCTCGTGGGTTTGCACGGTAAACACCTGTTGCATCCTGACCGAACGCGTCGGGCTGCTCACGGCACGGAACTGAATGTCATCCAGCGCAAAGTCGTTGCCGGTGTTCAGTTTGTTGATATTGAGGTTAATAACCGAGATCGTTACGTTGTCAGCATCCTCTTTCGCTGTATAAGTAGCAGAACATTGATGCCAGCGGTTATTGCGGAACTCTTCACTGCCCAAATCAAGCACGCTGCCTAACTTCTCCGGTTCTTTTCCGTCACACTCGATCTGGAACTGCAGTTTGGCGGCATTGTCCATCTCGCCGTAGTTATTGATGTTCGCTGCCCAGAATGAGAACAGGTACGTTGTACCTTTCCGCAACTTCAAGTTCTCGTTCTTAGCGGTCTCAGCTTTCCAGGCTTTCTTGTTCGCTACGCCATCGGAAGCCGCATCGAACAGCGCAAAGTATTTTCCTTCTTGCGGCAGCACCTTGGCAAAAGTGTAAAAGAAATTATTG
>CADBAZ010000155.1 GCA_902792835.1 uncultured Bacteroidales bacterium | reverse complement strand
GTTGCGCGTGTATAACAACGAGGGTGGAGCAGGGTCCGAGGTGCAGGCTTGTACGGTTGTTGACCAGCATCACCATTTTACCGGTGAGGACTGCCAGACCAAGATCAACGCCACGACAGAGGATTTGCAGATTCACTTCTTCCTCAGTTCGAATGTGGACGGCGGCTACCGTCGCACCGCTACCATCGAATATAACCGCGCGTCTATCAATAACCCGATAGACGATGCTGTGGCACCGGTGATCAACGCCGAGGAGATTTCGATGGACGAGGAAGACGGTGATCTCGTATTCACCTTTGGCGACGTGCAAGCCGATGAGCCGTATTTCTTCTACGTAGCCGACAAAGATCATAACATCGGTGCTATATCGCTGAGCAACAAGGTGGTGATTGCCAAGCCGACTGTTCAGGACGGCACAACGTACACGTTCAGCTGCTATGCCGTGGATTATAACGGCAACAAATCCGCCTCGAGGAATTTCAGTCTGGTTATGCCGTTTGACCCGAATGTCGATCTGGCACGTGATAAGACCGCCAAAGCCGGTGCAGTGCAGAACGACAATACGCCGGACAAAGCCGTCAACGGCAACCCAGACAACTTCTGGACATGCTTCGGTCAGGGCGACGAATCGACCTCATGGTGGAGTGTGGATCTGAACAATGCGTACAAGATCAATCGCATCAAGATTCACTTCAATGATGTGTGGGAGAAGTTTAGCATCTTGAGCAGCCTGGATGAGCAGTCTTGGACGCCTGTCTTGGTGGATCAGGATGCCGAGAGCAATAGCACAATGGATTATTCGGTTGACATCACTGCCCGTTACCTGAAGGTGCAGAGTGCCGGTGTGCATCTGGGTATCCGCGAGTTTGAGGTGTACGGCACGGGGCTTGCCGACGTTACGTCTACGGAGAGCATCTCGCCCGACAGACGCAACAATGTTCAGAAAATCCTGCTGAACGGTCAGTTGTACATCCTCCGTGGCGACGCCTGCTACACCCTCACCGGCACGGAAGTGCGGTAAGATGTTAGCAATCAGCAGTCAGCTGTCAGTGATTAGATAAAAAAAAGAATTGAGGCTCACTCCGAGCCTCAATTCCTTTTCAGTTCTTATCTCGCTCTGCTCGAACGATTACTACTTTTTTACTCCCGTGTACTCTTCAGTTGTCTTGGTCTGAATGGTGGTGACGGGGTTGCCGGATTTGTCCGGGGCGGCGCTGTAAGTTGCCGTGGTGGTGATGGTTCGCCAGGCTTTGCAGGACGTCATGCCCAGCGCTACTGCGCAACACGTGAGTAGCGCCAGGACAATCGTCTCGATGATCTTGTAAATCTGTTGTTTACTCATACGCAATCAGTTTAGCCAAGTTCTGCATCACACACCATCCACAGGTACGAGCGCATGGTCTTCTTGCCGTTCGGGTTGTCCTTCTGGGCGTTGAAGGCTGCCAAGTCGGCTGCGATCTTCGTCAGATCCTGCTTACGAGCCTGAACCATGCGGGACACGGTTGCGAAACGCGTGCGCTGAGCCTGCTCGTCGGCGGTCACAGGAGTGGTGCGGGTGACAGCAGACAAGCCGCGGAGATAGAGGCGCGAGCAGGCAGGGTTGGTGGTTGCGGCAACGCGGTGCGTGGCGAGAACCATCTTCTGGTCGGCTGCGTGTTGAGACTTCTTGTTGATCTTGGTGAGAGCACCACTGACGGTTTTGATTGCGTCGGCATATTCGACTTTTGCCATTGTATGTCAGCCATGCTTTACTCCCGGCTGACGTGGGAGAGTTAAGGGTGGTTAATAAAAATAGTTAGGGTTTAGGCGGGCGATAGAGACACCCCACTGCATGTTAATTGTGGGGACCCCGACATCGCCCTGAAATAAACGACGCTTGTTGTGAGCGTGCACAAAAATGTGCACGAAATGCAAAATACAAGCGGACGTTATTGATGTTGATCACTCCCGATGATGGATCGATAATGCATCGAGAATGGATCGACATTCCTCCGAGTCGGGAATGAGTGGCGGAGATGTGTTACGGTTGAGGCGGCGGGCGAATTGCTTGCCGTTGCGGTAATAAAAGACTGTGTTGCCAATCTTGCCGGAAATGGAGGCTATGCCAAAAGGGAGTTGAACTTGCATGGTGGGTAAATTGTTAAGCGGTTAAACTGTTAAATTGGTAAAGGGTTGAACTTGAAGGGGTGGAAGTTATGCCCCTCTATTATATAATACAAGGGCTACAACCTTCAGGCGGCGGATGATGCGTGTAAAGCTCTGTTGTACAGCCTGTTGTGAGATGTTTAGCTCGCGGGCAATTTGGCACTCGGACAAGCCTTGAAGGTAGAGACGGAGGATTCGGCAGGCACGTCGACGGTTGCGTTCACCGGGCTGGGGATGGGCAAAATAATAGTCGATAACCTTGGGCAAAAGTGCTCGGCATCGTTCGCGATAGGTGGCGCGGTTGGTGTGGTCGAGGTGCTGGTCGATGGCATCCTCGCCGACGGTTTCGTCGGGGATATCGAGTGCAGCAAGATGGGCGTTGTCGTGGGGGATGAAGTGGGATGCTTGCTGAGCTTGCCAATCGCGGGCGTTGGTATAGAAAGAGACGAATGTGGTGACGAAC
>CADBAZ010000154.1 GCA_902792835.1 uncultured Bacteroidales bacterium | reverse complement strand
CACCACACTCGCCTCGTACTCAAACTCGCCGGCACTCATATCCACATCCTTGAACTCCGGCGCCAGGTATCCGCCTATATCTTTCAAGTGCCGCGTCACAGCTTCCTCCATCTCGATCTGCACACCGCGGTTCTTGGGATCGACATAGTCAAACAACTTCTCTCCGGACTTCCTTGTATCCAGTTCCACATCATAGTACAAGTACTCGTTGATATGCTCCAGCGCACCTTTCTGGCTGACTTTCAACCGCAGGTCATATAGTCCCGCATATTGGTAGGTCACATCCATCCGCTGCACAGCCTCCACCAGCGCCGAAGTGCGGAACAGCAGCACACTGCCGAAATCGAAGTCGTCACGCAGGGCACCCATCTGGTAGTCTATCACCGGCGCGTTTGGCCGCACCGCTGTCTTCCATCAACGCTTCCATGCGCTCCAAGGCAAACAGCACAAACGACAGCGTCGTGTACTTCGTATAAATCAAGGTATAAGGAGTGTGACTTTGCGCCGCGATTGCGCGCATATTCTCCGTCGAACGGATATCTCCTTTGATATAGTGCACCTCTGCCACAAGCGCTTGCTTGCTCAAGTTCTGCACCGTTGGCTGTACTTGTTGCTCCGACTGAAACGGAACAAAACACGTGATGTTTTTCATATTTTTATAATTTAGACGAAAGACCATGCTTCGCATTAAAAGACAAAAGACAAAAGAATAATTAGTCTTTGAGCGAAGCGGTCTATCACAATGGTCTATATTGCACAAAAGCTTCTATCGCTTCATAATTTGCCAAACCGAGTTTAGCATACAACTCAGCCGTCGCATGATTCCTATCTTCTGCCCGCTGCCAGAACAGCCGCTCGTCGTTGCCCATGAACGGCGCACTCTCCATCTGCGACTGATGTTTGAGTATTGCATTTCGCTTCGAGCGCAGTTCCTCAGGCGACATCGGCACAGCCATCTCAATCAGATCCACACTCCACTCCATCCATGCGCCGCGATACATCCATATACGGCAGTCTTTCAACCACGCATCCCACTCTTTCGTCTGTTTCAGGTCATCTATAGCCGCCAGCACAGCGTCCGTGCAGACACGGTGCGTACCGTGCGGGTCTGCCAGGTCACCGGCAACGAAGATCTGATTCGGCTTAACCTCCAGAAGCAAGTTCTCCACGATCTGTATATCCTTCTCGGTGAGCGGACCTTTCTTGATCGTGCCCGTCTCGTAGAACGGCAGGTTCAGGAAGTGTATATGATCCAGAGGCAGTCCCATGTGCCGGCAAGCTGCCGTTGCCTCGCCCCGTCGAATCAATGCCTTGATATCCAGTATCTCCCGTGTGTCCTGGTCACCGACTTTCTCGTTATGGAAAAAGTTCAAGTACTCGTCGTACTTCCGCTCTATCACCTTGTCTTCCGGCAGGTGCATCGCCTTGTATCCCTTGATGAAGTCCATAAACCGAACCACCTCGTCGTCGCAAACCGCGATACATCCCGAGGTCTGGTAGGCAATATGCACATTATGCCCCTGGTTGATCAGTCGTGCAAACGTGCCCCCCATGCTAATCACATCGTCATCGGGATGCGGCGAAAAGATCACCACGTTCTTTGGGAACGGCTTAGCCCGCTCCGGACGATTCGTATCATCGGCGTTCGGCTTGCCTCCCGGCCATCCGGTGATGGTGTGCTGCAGGTCATTGAACACCTTGATATTGCAGTTGTACGCCGACCCGAACAGCGTGATCAACTCCGCCAAACCGTGGTCGTTGTAGTCCTTGTTCGTCAGTTTCAGTATCGGCTTGTCGGTCTTCTCGCACAGCCACACGATCGCTTTCCTTATCAGTTGATCGTCCCACTCGCAACTTGTCACCGTCCACGGTTTGCTGATACGTGTCAGCCGGTCTGCCGCCGACAGATCCAAGGCTATATGAGCATTCTGCGCCAACTGCAACGCCGATGCCGGACAAGCCGGTGAGGCGTCTTGCTCAATTGCACGCGCCACAGGAGCAGCCTTATGTTCACCCCAAGCCACGAGCAGTATCTCGCGCGACTTCAGGATCGTATCAATACCGATCGTAATAGCACTCACGGGCACAGACTCCGTGTTTCCGAACATCTCGCTCGCGTCAGCCCTTGAGTTGTTATCTAGCAGCACTAATCTCGTCTCGCTGTTGAACTGCGAACCCGGTTCGTTGAACGCGATGTTTCCGCCGCGACCTATACCGAGTAGCATCAGATCTATACCGCCCAAGTCCTGTATCGTCCGCTCGTAAGCGGCACAGGCATCGATGATCTCTTCCTTCGCCAGCGTACCAGGAATAGCAATCACGTTAGCAGGCAAGATGCCCACTTTGCTGATGAACTGCTCTTCCAGTTGCCCCAGACACCCGGCATCTTCCTTTGCCAACGGGTAATACTCGTACCCAACCACCAGCACCACGTTCCTGAAACTCAGTCCCTCCTGATGCAGACGAATCAGTTCGGCGAAGATGTCTTGCATCGATCTGCCCGTCATCGCACTCAGCACGAACTTCTTGCCCTCCTTCTGATGTTGGGCTATCAGTTCGGCTACATGTTGCGCCACTGCTATGGCACCTTCCTTGCCGGTCTCGTAGATGGTGGTCTTCACCTTCTCCATCCTTGTGACACGTGTCAGTTCATAGACATCTTCCGGCTTGTACAGTTTTCTCGCCACATGACTCAGCGAGATCTGTGAACTCAGGTTCGTTCTCATGGTGTTTGGTATTTTGGTTGGTTATTGCAATTTCTTGAGGGCTGTTTCTACTCGGCGAATCGTTTCGTCCTTTCCGAGGATACCTGTTATATCCCAGATATGCGGACCTCTTGCCGCGCCCACAAGACAGATACGGAAAGCATTCATCACTATTCCTAACCCGTAGCCCTGCGCCTCTATCCACGGCAGCACTGTCGCATCCAGCGCTTCGTAGCTCCAGTTTTTCTGCGCCTTCAGTACAGCCAGCAACTCTTTCATGTGCTTGGGCGAGTCCTCCTTCCAGCGTTTCTTGAGCGATTTCTC
>CADBAZ010000153.1 GCA_902792835.1 uncultured Bacteroidales bacterium | reverse complement strand
GCACCTGTAATCCGGAATATCATTGCAACGCTGACGAGAACAAACAGTAACGAAGGCAATTGCCTGTTTGATGGCGGACAAATTGCAATAAGTGGTTGCGGAGAACTGGAGTTCAAATCTATTGTTGGAGAACTCTCAAGTATCGTCATCACATGTTCTTCTGTCACAAGCGCTTCTAATCTTTCGACCGATTGGACGTACAATAGCGGAGCTAAGACCATTACATGGGAAGGTACAGCTGCTGATGAGGTTACCTTGTCCGGAGATATAGATTGCAAAGTTACTTCCATTAAGTTCTTCTATACTCCTGCCGCTGCTCCTCGTCTGGGCGAGCAATTCAGAGGTATCTACGATCAATTATACCAGATCACCGGTGCACAAACAGCAATGATGCCTGTACAACAGATTACTCACACCCTGGAGGTTCCTGAAACCGTAGATTACGAGGGCGTAACGTATTATGTCACCGAGGTTGCAGATAATGCGTTTAAGAATAACAAACTGCCTAATGCCTATATCGGAGCTAACGTTGGCAGAATCGGAGCACACGCCTTCGAGGGTTGTACGATCATGTCAGATATTTCGATATACAGTCATGTGGTTGATGAAATAGGCGAACAGGCATATAAGGACTGCAAACTCATGCAAATATTTGAATGTTATACCAAGCAGCCTCCTGTACTCGGCAGCAATGCTTTCGACGGCGACGGACGCATCAATCACATCCTTGTTCAATATGACACAGAAGATGCTTATAAGAGTGCTGACGGTTGGAGTAACTTAGCTGATAAGGTTGAAGAGATGTCAAATGCTCCCTATATCGGTGAAATATTCTTCTTCAATAATCAGAAGACTGTAAACTTATATCAAGTCTTAGCCCTTCCGGATTATTTTAGTAGGACCAACGGACAAGCAAAGGTTGTTCCCTACACCGCTGAAGTAAATGCTATCTATCCTCGTACACTCGAAAGCACATTGGTAGTACCGGAAGAAGTAAGTTATGTAGCCGGTATGAAATACTCCGTTACCGGTGTCGGAGCCAACGCCTACAAGAACTGCACAGAAGTCGAAGTGGTATTGTTCCCGGAGGGCGTGACATCTATTGAAGCCGGTGCGTTCGCAGGCTGCACAGAAGTGATGAATGTGTTCTTCTTGTGGAAAGATCCTAACATCGTTACGTGGGCGGACGCTGAAAAGGGTCTTGAGTTTGCTACTGCAGCCAGCGGTAAAACCAAGATTATTGTTCCCAAAGACAAATTGGCTGAATATCAAGCATGGGCACCTGCTTGGGCAAGTTGCATGGTTGCGGGTGAGATCGAAGATGTTGAAGCAACACAAGACCCGAATAGTTATGGAACCAGTGCAAGATACTACCGCACCTTCTACGATAGCACAAAAGACTATATGCTGCCGCCAAGCGTTTGGGCACATGCAGGTTATGTACGAGGCAACGAATTTATCCTGCGCCCTGTAGCGTTCGACGGAGAGATTCTACCCAAAGGCACAGCAGTTGTCCTGGAGTCGGAAACACCTGAGTACCGCTTGATTGCAATGGAGAATTCTTCTGTTCCTGCATATACAGGCCCGAACGATCTGGTCGGTTTGGACGTAGCTCAAACGGTAAGTTATGTAGCAGATTCACTTAACATTACTGCAGAGCAAATCTACGTACTTAACAGACGAGCTACTGTCGGAGGTGAACTCCAAGTGGGAATGGGTATGTACCGTTATACAGGTACGACCTTGGGTGCAAAGAAAGCATTTATGGTTCTTCGCAATCCTGTCGACACCGGTACTTCCAATGATCAGCCGGCTCCTGGACGCTTCCTGTTCCGTCATGAAGATACAGCTACAAGCTTTGAGAATGTTCAAACGGACAATGATCTTTGCACAAAGATTCTGCGCGACGGACAACTCATCATCATCCGCGATGGTAAAGAGTATAATGCACAAGGTATGATCATCAAATAAAACAGCCTTTCGACTGTAAATAACAAATCACAAATAACAATTGACAAATATGAAAAAGCTAATGTATATACAGCCATCCGTTGAGGTAACGGAATTGATGATGCCCCACACGCTTTGCGTAAGCGAACCAGGTAGCGGCGGTGGCAGCAGCTCTATTGGCGTTGTCCCCGGCGGTGAAACGGACGAGCAACTGTAACAGTTGTCCCCCACATTGCTCACAACAACAGAGAGCGTGCCAAACGGTACGCTCTCTGTATTTATTCGCTATGCGCTACTCTACTCCAGCCTGATTGTGGTGTTATGGCACGTATTCGCCCGATAACGGCTCGATAACGGCTCGGAAATGACAACAAAAGGTAAAGTATCAGCAGTATTCTCCAATATACAAGCATAAAATAACCGGGCTAAATTTGACAAAAAACTTCAAAAAAAAGCCCACTAATCCGACATAACTGGGCAAAATTTGAAAAAAATGCAAAAAAAGCCCACTAATCCTTGCATATATCATTTTTTTTTCGTATCTTTGCATCGGATTATAAAAGAAATGGCCATTTCGGAAATGGCGATTACAAATTTTTGAGCCTATGAAATTCGTTGACAGAACAAGGGAAATAGCCTCGCTTCACGCTATTCTAAAACAGTCATTGGATCATGCACAGTTCACGGTACTGACCGGTAGAAGACGTATCGGGAAGACGTCGCTCGTATTCCATGCTTTCAAGGATGTACCATTCTTGTATTTCTTTGTCAGTAAGAAATCAGAGACTGAGTTATGCGCAGCCTATCAGCAAGAGATAACGGCTAAGTTGGGTATCCCGATGTTGGGAAGAGTGACGCATTTTGCGGATACATTTGAATATATCATGCAGTTGTCAAAACGTCAGCCGATTACATTGTTTATCGATGAGTTCCAAGAATTTATGCGTATCAATGCCTCGGTCTATAGCGACATGCAGCGGATCTGGGACATCGACAAGGAAGAGGCACATATCAATCTCATCGTAGGTGGTTCGGTGCAAACAATGATCCACCAGATCTTCGAGAACAAAAAAGAACCGCTGTATAACCGCCAGACCTCGATGATTCGGCTCAAGAAGTTCCCACCGTCTATACTGAAAGAGATTTTGATGAGCCACAACCCTAATTATACTCCGGACGATTTGTTGGCGTTGTATAGTTTTACAGGAGGAGTAGCCAAATACGTGGAGTTACTCATGGATAATGGTGCAACCACACGTGAGAAGATGATTGAGACCATTATTCAGCCGGATTCAGTCTTCTTATCCGAAGGCAAGAACCTGCTGATAGAAGAGTTTGGCAAGGATTATGGTGTCTATTTCTCCATATTGACCGCTATCGCTTCCGGTCATTCACAACGAAGCCAGATTGAAGATATTATCGGCAAAGAAATCGGCGGATACCTCACGATGTTGGAAGATACGTACGGCTTGATTACCAAACACAAACCGCTATTTGCTACCACCAACAGCAATGTCCGCTACAGGCTGGATGATAATTTTCTGATTTTCTGGTTTCGGTTTATCTTCAAATATAATTACATGTTGGAGATAGGTGCGTTTGATGCCTTACGGCAGATAATCCGGCGTGACTACGAGACGTTCACCGGTAAGATGCTGGAGAACTATTTCAAAGAGAAACTGGCGGAAGAACAGCAATTCACACAGATTGACAACTGGTGGAGCAGAAACGGTGAGACAGAGATAGATATCATCGCTATTAACGAGTTGACCAAACAGGCTGTTTTCTACGAAGTAAAGCGGCAATACAGAGAACTTAATCCAGCCATATTAGAGGATCACGTGAATGAGTTCATGATAGCGACACGGCAACTCAAGAAATATACAATTTTCCATAACGGCTTGTCAATGCAAGACATGTAATAAGACCAACCAGAGAGCGTGCCAAACGGTACGCTCTCTGTTGTTATGAGTTAAAAGAAATGGCGATTTCGGAAATGGCGATTACATATCATTAAAGCCTTACACCAACTTCTTGTAGTGGATGCGTTTGGGGGTGAGGGAGTCTTCGCCGAGGCGGAGACGTTTGTTGGCTTCGTAGTCGCTGTAGTCGCCCTCGAACCAGAAGACCTTGCTGTCGCCCTCGAACGCGAGGATATGCGTGCAGATACGGTCGAGGAACCAACGGTCGTGGCTGATGACTACCGCACAGCCTGCGAAGTTCTCCAAGCCTTCCTCCAAGGCACGCAGGGTATTGACATCAATATCGTTCGTCGGCTCGTCGAGCAGCAACACGTTCGCTTCGCTCTTGAGCGTGAGGGCAAGATGCAAGCGGTTGCGTTCACCACCAGAGAGCACGCCGCACTTCTTCTCTTGGTCTGCACCGGTAAAGTTAAAACGGCTCAGATAAGCGCGTGCATTAACCTCTCGTCCACCTACGCGGATGAACTCAGTGCCGTTGGAGATGGTCTCATAGACGGTTTTGTTCGGGTCGATGTTCGAGTGCACCTGATCGACATAGCCTACCTTAACGGTCTCGCCAACCGTGAATGTGCCTTTGTCGGGTTTCTCCATGCCCATGATCATGCGGAACAGCGTCGTCTTACCCGCGCCGTTCGGGCCAATGATGCCTACGATGCCGTTAGGCGGAAGCATGAAGTTGAGATCTTCCATCAGCAGCTTGTCACCAAACGCCTTGCTGACGCCCTCGGCATTGATGACTTTGTTACCCAGACGCGGGCCATTGGGGATAAATATCTCGAGTTTCTCCTCACGCTCTTTCTGCTCCTCGTTGAGCATTCTATCGTACGCACCCAGACGGGCTTTGGATTTAGCCTGACGGGCTTTCGGTGCCATTCTCACCCACTCGAGCTCGCGCTCAAGGGTCTTGCGGCGTTTGCTGGCTTGCTTCTCTTCCATCGCCATGCGGGTAGTCTTCTGCTCCAGCCATGAGGAGTAGTTGCCCTTCCATGGGATTCCCTCGCCGCGGTCGAGTTCGAGGATCCAGCCGGCTACGTTGTCGAGGAAGTAACGGTCGTGGGTGATGCAGATCACTG
>CADBAZ010000152.1 GCA_902792835.1 uncultured Bacteroidales bacterium | reverse complement strand
TGGTAACTACACCTTGGGTATCACCGAGCAGATCATCTTCCCTGAAATTAACATTGATAACATCACCAAACTGCTGGGTATGAACATCACGTTCGTTACTACGGCGAAGACCGATGAGGAGGGCTTTGCACTCCTTCGTGAGTTTGGTTTACCGTTTAAAAAGTAATTCAGACTATGGCAAAAGAATCAATGAAAGCCCGCGAGGTTAAACGTGCCAAACTCGTTGCGAAATTCGCTGCGAAACGTGCACAACTCCTCAAGGATGGTGACTATGTAGGCCTTCAGAGCCTCCCGAAGAACGCATCCCCGGTTCGTCTGCACAACCGTTGCAAAGTGACCGGTCGTCCGAAAGGATACATGCGTGCCTTCGGCCTCAGCCGTATTCAATTCCGTGAGATGGCCTCCAAAGGCTTGATCCCGGGCGTAAAGAAAGCGAGCTGGTAAAATTAACATTTATTAAATATTGTCCCGACAGGCGGGATTAATTTAAAAAACAAAAACAAATGACAGATCCTATTGCAGATTACCTCACTCGACTGAGGAATGCTATCAAAGCCGGCCACAAAGTAGTGGAGGTTCCGGCTTCGAATCTGAAAAAGGAGATCACTCGCATCTTGTTCGAGAAGGGTTATATCCTCTCGTACAAGTTTGTCGAGGATGGTCCTCAGGGCACTATCAAGATTGCCCTCAAGTATGATCCGATGAACAAAGTCAACGCGATCAAGTGTTTGAAACGAGTATCCACTCCGGGTCTCCGTAAGTATGTAGGCTATCGCGAGATGCCGCGCGTACTCAACGGTCTCGGTATTGCTATCCTCTCGACCTCTAAGGGTGTTATGACCAACAAAGAGGCATTGGCTCAGCAACTCGGTGGTGAAGTGTTGTGTTACGTTTATTAATAAGGAGGAACAGCTATGTCAAGAATTGGAAAACTTCCTATCGCTATCCCCGCAGGTGTAACGGTTACCGTTAGCCCGGAGAATGTAGTGACCGTAAAGGGTCCGAAAGGTGAGCTCAGCCAGGCTGTTGATCCCCTGATTACCGTAACGGTTGATGGCGCTGTTTGCCACGTTACCCGTCCGAACGACGAGAAAGAGGCACGCGCTAAACACGGTCTGTACCGCGCACTGATTCATAACATGGTCGTTGGCTGCTCCGAGGGTTACAAGAAGACTCTTGAACTCGTCGGTGTAGGTTACCGTGTAGAGCTCGCTCAGCCGCAAGTGCTGAACTTCTCGCTCGGTTATACGCACCCCATCTATCTCGGCTTGCCGAAAGAGGTGAAAGTGGAGACCAAATCGGAGCGTGACAAGCAGCTTCTTGGCCAGATTTGCGCTAAGATCCGCTCGTTCCGCAAACCGGAGCCGTACAAGGGTAAGGGTGTTAAGTTCCAAGGTGAAATCGTTCGTCGTAAAGCTGGTAAATCGGCTGGTAAATAATTAGAAAGGAAACACAATTATGATTAAGAAAATCGCACGTCGCCTTAAGATCAAGGCATCTATCCGTACCAAAGTGTCGGGTACCGCAGAGCGTCCGCGTCTGACTGTTTTCCGTTCTAACAGCCAGATCTATGCTCAGGTGATCGATGACCTCAAGGGCCAGACCCTTGCTGCTGCATCGTCGCTCGCTATCAAAGACAAACTCACCAAGACCGAGAAAGCTGCTGAGGTAGGTAAACTCATCGCCGCTGCTGCTATCAAGGCCGGTGTCAACGAAGTTGTATTTGACCGTAACGGTTACCTCTACCACGGTCGCGTTAAAGCCCTCGCTGAGGCTGCTCGCGAGGCAGGTCTCAAATTCTAATAAGTTACGATTATGCAAAGAGTTAAATCAACACAAGACCTCGAGCTCAAGGAGCGTCTGGTCGCTGTCAACCGCGTGACGAAAGTTACCAAAGGTGGACGTACTTTCACTTTCGCAGCTATCGTAGTTGTTGGAAATGAAGATGGTATCGTAGGTTACGGTCTGGGTAAAGCAGGCGAAGTAGCTGCTGCTATGCAGAAGGCTACCGAGGCTGCTAAGAAGAACCTCATCCAAGTGCCTGTACTCAAAGGAACTATTCCTCACGAGCAGTTCGCTAAGTTCGGCGGCTCGCAGGTTTATATCCAACCCGCTACGCACGGTACCGGAGTAAAAGCCGGTGGTGCTATGCGTGCCGTATTGGAGTCCGCAGGTGTACACGACGTGTTGGCTAAGTCCAAAGGTTCGTCTAACCCCCACAACCTCGTAAAAGCTACTATCCAAGCGCTCGCTGAACTGCGTGACGCTCGTACCGTAGCTGCTAACCGTGGCGTAAGCCTCTCTACAGTGTTTAACGGATAAATTCTTCTACAAAATGGCAAAGATTAAAATTCAACAAGTACGTAGTACGATTAAGTGCCCGAAGGTGCAGAAGGAGACCATGCAAGCCCTTGGCCTGCGTAAGATGAACGCTGTCGTAGAGCACGAAGCTACTCCCGCCATCCTCGGTATGGTAGAGAAGGTAAAGCACCTTGTTAAAGTTATTGACTAATCCTAAAAACGAATTATTAGTATGGAATTGAATAATCTTACTCCTGCTGCCGGTTCGGTAAAGACCGCTAAGCGTGTCGGCCGTGGCGCAGGTTCGGGCCTCGGAGGTACATCTACCCGCGGTCACAAGGGTGCTAAGTCCCGTTCCGGTTACAGCAAGAAAATCGGTTTCGAAGGTGGTCAGATGCCTATGCAGCGTCGTCTGCCGAAGTTCGGCTTTAAGAACATCAACCGCGTTGAGTACAAAGCTATCAACCTCGCTACTCTTCAGGCTCTCGCAGAGGCGAAGAAACTGGAGAAGATCGGTTTGGTAGAACTCCACGAGGCTGGCTTCATCTCCAAGACCCAACTCGTTAAGATCCTGGGCAATGGCGAACTCAAAGCTAAACTGACCGTTCAGGCTAACGCTTTCTCCAAGAAAGCAGAAGAGGCTATCCTCGCTGCCGGCGGCACCATCGAGAAAATCTAAGTAATCGATAATCGTTAATCGAAAATCGTTATGAAATTCATTGAGATTATTAAAAATATCTGGAAGATCGAAGACCTCCGCGGACGTCTGCTGACCACGCTTTTATTCGTGCTCATCTATCGTTTCGGTTCGTTCGTCGTTCTTCCGGGTATCGACCCCACAGCATTGACTGCACTGCATAGCCAGACAGCCGGTGGTCTGATGGCGTTGTTGGATATGTTCTCCGGTGGAGCCTTCTCCAACGCCTCGATCTTCGCGCTCGGTATTATGCCTTACATCTCTGCTTCTATCGTAATCCAGCTGCTCTCTATCGCAGTGCCTTACTTCCAGAAGATGCAGAAAGAAGGTGAGTCCGGCCGTCAGAAGATGAACCAGATCACGCGTTATCTGACTGTCGCCATCCTGCTCTTCCAAGGTCCGAGTTATCTCGTCAACCTCTCCGTGCAGATGGCGCAGGCAGGTCAACCGCTGGCTATCGGGTTCAACTGGTTCACTATCTCGTCCACTATCCTCCTCACGGCGGGCTCTATGTTCGTCATGTGGCTGGGTGAGCGCATCACCGACCGCGGTGTAGGAAACGGTATTTCCTTCATCATCTTGATCGGTATCATCGCGCGTCTCCCGGGAGCCTTCATTCAGGAGTTCTCCAGCCGTCTCAACGAGAACGGCGGCGGTGGTCTGATGGTGTTCGTAGCTGAGATCGTCGTGCTCCTCCTCGTGTTTGCGTTCGCAATCATGCTGGTTCAGGGAACACGCCGTATTCCGGTGCAATATGCAAAGCGTATCCAGGGTAACAAGCAATATGGCGGTGTTCGTCAGTATATCCCGTTGAAGGTTAATGCTGCGAACGTGATGCCGATCATCTTTGCGCAAGCTATCATGTTTATCCCTATCGCTATCGTCGGCTTCCGGGCTTCCGAGTCCAACGCCATCATCGCCTTCACCTATTTCTACACCGCGATCATCATCAATCCGGTTCAGATGGCAGAGAACCTGAAGCTGAACAACGGATTCATTCCGGGTGTGAAACCGGGAAAGAAGACGGCTGAGTATATCGATACCATTATGAGCCGCATCACCCTGCCGGGTTCGATCCTGCTCGCCCTTATCGCTATCCTTCCGGCGTTCGCGCGCCTCTTCGGAGTAACGATGGGCTTCGCGCAGTTCTTCGGCGGTACATCGCTCCTCATCATGGTAGGTGTTATATTGGATACTCTGCAGCAGATCGAGAGTCACCTGTTGATGCGTCACTATGACGGATTCTTCGAGTCCGGCATGCGTATCAAAGGCCGCTCCGGTGCAATGGCTTACTAATTCGTTAAGTAGATGATTTTTCTCAAGACAGACGAAGAAGTAGAGCTCATGCGGGCAAGCAACATCCTGCTTGGTAAGACCTATGCCGAAGTGGCAAAGGCTATCAAGCCGGGTGTTACTACCGCCCAA
>CADBAZ010000151.1 GCA_902792835.1 uncultured Bacteroidales bacterium | reverse complement strand
TTGCTACTCCACCGGCGTCCGGCCACTCGTGCCCCGTAGCAGTGCAGTTGTGGATAACGCACTCCTCTAACCGTGCACCCAATGCCGACGCTTCCGGCAAGTCGCCTTTGATCAGCACACCACCGCACAGCGTGCCGCTGCAACCGCGCACTACGCAATGCCGCATCGTCACCTTCCCGCGCAACCACGCTGCTCCGCCACGCTCATTATGACGTGCGTTTTGCAGAACGAAATCCTCAATGCGCGTCGGCTGTTGGCAGTCGCGCTCGCAACTGATGATCCGTGTACCGAATCCTTTTCCTTCCAGAATAGTCTTCCGGCTGTGGTCACGATTCCTTGGCAGCGGCTCATCCGCCATACAGCCGCCGATGATGGTCACGCCGTCCTTGAGCGTGAACGCTTCGCTGAACGTTCCCGCCTCCACGAGCAGTGTATCACCCGCACGGCAATCATCCAGCGCAAGACGGATACTGCCTTGTGCCCGTTCCCAACACTTGCCGTCGTCATCCAGCCTTCCACCCACACGCACATACCACGTAGTCGCTGACGCTTGCAGCGTCAGTGCTACGAGTAGTGCTATGTTCAGAAACCGTTGCAATTTATTTATGTTTATCGCTTTTGAGTGTTTTGCTCGAAGAGTGTGATAATGGATGGTGAAAACTATCCGAAAGTCTACTTTCGAGGAGTTTTTAGCGGCCATTAGCACAAGTCGCGGAGCGACAAAACACTCAAAAGGGTTTATTTTGGTTTATTTTCCATAAATACCTCACCGCCAGCCAAACCGCTCTCTGCCGATCTTCTCCACATCTTCACGGCTGGTGAAAGCAGTCGTACCGCCGGCAGCGGTCGTGTTCACCGCACCGGTCATATTGCCGTACTCCTGGCAGCGCGCCAGATCATCGCCTGCCGCCAGCCTCGTGATGAATCCCGAGTTAAACGAGTCACCTGCGCCGATGCAATCGACTACGTTCTTGTTCAGAAGCGCCGCTTGCTTCCTATCCGGCTGACCCTTGCGCATCAAGATGCTGCCCTTGCTGCCGCACTTGATCACGGCTGCATTTACCCACGGACGAATCTTCTCCAACGCCTCGTCAAGGTTCTCGCTGCGGGTCAGGAACTTCAACTCCGTCTCGTTCGGCATAAATACCGTTACGAGCGGCAGAATCTCCTCCAGATTGATGTCCCACTGCTCGGTCGGATCCCACTGGCTGTCCAGAGAAGTGGTTACGCCGTTCTGCTTGCAGAGTTCAAGGATCTTCTTTAGGTCACGTTTCACACCGCTTTGCATGAAGATGCTTGAGATATGAATATGTTTAGCCTGTTTGAATACCTCGGGATCAATATCGTCCAGCGACATATAGTCCATCGCACCCTGATACGTGAGGTTCGCGCGGTCCTCGTCGTAACTCATGCAGATCGTTGCGCCCGTAGCGTATTTGTTCTGACGGATCAGGAATCGGGTATCCACACCTTTCTTTTGCAGGCTGGTCTCCACCAGGTCACCGAAACTGTCATCACCGATCATGCCGCAGAAAGCAACTTTCGCACCGATTGCCGCAGCATTGGCGGCAAAGATAGCCGTCGAGCTGCCCAGCGTCAGCGTCATCTGCTTGGCAAACTTCTCTTTGCCTACTTCCGGTTCGCCTTCAATCTGATTCAGTATCAGATCCACATTCAACTCGCCTAATGCAATAATATCGAAATTTTTCATGGTCATTTAAACTTTAAACTTTAAACTTTTAAACTACTCTCAACACTCAACAGTCAACTCTCCATACGGCTTTAGCCGATCGTTCGAGGCTTAGCCGAGATAAGAACTATCACAGGAATTTCTTCCTGAATTCCTCAATCATCGAGAACCAGTTTTTCGGATAGTCATGTGTCATATTCGGGTAGAAATGGTACTCGCTCTGAGGGTTGTTAATCAAGTTATACGGAGCAATATTCGTGTGCGGCGGACATGTGCCGTCCATTAGACCGCTCGTACCAAGCACTGCGCAAGAGATACGCGTTGCCAGGTTCTTGGTGTCGTAGTACGACAGAAATGCGTACATCTCGTCGGTACTCATGCCGGCTTTCTTTGCTGCGGTCTTGGCAGTCGAACCCGGCCAATCCACAATCTTGAAGTAGTCGGGAAAATCGCCTAAGAACGCTACGTTCGGAGTAATCGCCGTAAACGGTATATCGCTCAATCCGGCTGCTGCATAACACAGCGCACCGCCTTGGCTCGATCCCTCGGCAAACAGTTTGGTCATATCGCTCGTCTCGCGTGTTGCCATAAACCGCACCGCTTGCACGGCGTCCATAAACGCTCCGCGGTAATAGTAACTGTCCTTGTTGCCGAATTGGTACGCAAACCAATCCCCGTAGATATTGATGCAGTCTTCGTCAATGCCCGGGTTCTTGGTCGAGGCAGGTCGGTTGTTCAAGTACTGACCGCGATGGGACAAGTAGAACTCCGCGTACTTCGAGTTGCCGCCTGACGGACATTCGCACTTTGCCTTCGTGCCTTGTGTGTCGTAGCCGTAGTAGTGAATCAGTACGGGATGTTTCTCGCCGTCCGTCGGCTCGCAGTAGTCACAGCGTTCATATCCACTGCCGCCAACTGATCCTTCGCCGTCTGCCAGTATTCGGTGTAATCCGACTGCATATCCGGCGCCGAAACAATGTCAAACGGGTCAACGCCGAAATTGAACATCCTAACGTTCTTGCCCTTAACGAAACAGACAGCGCGGTAGAATCCCGGATCCATATTCTCCTTGAGCGTCACCACGTAGTTCGTTTCCTTGTTACCGGCAACCGTCATCGTATCCGTCAGCTCCAGCGTCATGTCCTTCTTGTCCGCCGTGATGAGCACCTTAATCGGCAATTGCGCTCTTTCAGCCTCGGCATTCACCACCGGCACATTGAAACTCGGCTTACCGCTCCAGATCAGGTCTTCCGGTTCTTGCACATATACGGGATCCGGATCAACCGGCTCTTTCGGCTTCTCGCAACCGCACGCACCCAACAGCACGGCGGTTACAAGAGCCCACAGATATATCGAATACTTCTTTGACATAAGTCTT
>CADBAZ010000150.1 GCA_902792835.1 uncultured Bacteroidales bacterium | reverse complement strand
CGTCAATCGAATAAACGGTCTGAGCCTGCTCAGCCTGTTTCTGGCATGCAGTGAACGCTACCAGCGTTACTGCCATGATGAAGAGAAGTTTTTTCATATTTTTTTTGTTCTTAGCCCCAAGGGGCACGATTATTTCACGAATTAAGCGAATTAAACGAATGCAATGATCACTTTTTTGTTCACAGATTAATCAGATTAAACAGAATGCGATGATTACTTTAGTTGTGTGCCAAGAGCGTTGTAGATGTGATTGTCGCGGAGGATGATGAGTTGTCCGTCGCGGAGTTGTTTGGTGCAGGTGGCGGGCAGGGTGATGTCAGCTACAGCACTGGGCGGGTTGTAGTCCACATGGAAGGCAACGAGGGTGTTGAACCACAAGGTGGGAGTGTTCACCGTCTGGTCAAAGACCTGGAAGTTCATACCACCATGGGAGCGCAGTGCGAGCATGATCTGCCCGTTGCGAGCCGCTGTATAGACAACCGTTGACGAACCGCCGCCGGTAGCCAGGCTGCGGATGCTGCCAAGCTTGAGCTGCTTGTCGTACGCCACTTGGCGGATATTGCCGAACAGGTAGTTATATACGTACAGCGAGTCACCGAGATCCACTGCTCCGTGGTTGAGGTTCATCGTTGTGCTGCCGAAGACAGCGGCATTGTCGAGCGAGCCGTCCGCCGTGTTGTAGGCCGCCGCTGTGAATAGTATCTCCATTCATTACGATTGCACCTTGCAAACCGCCGGTCAGGTAGAGCGTGTTGCCGTCGTGCGACAGCAGCGATTGATAGAGCATAATTCCCTGTCTGTTGTTATAGCGAACGATAGGTGTTACGCTCAGCCAGTTCACGGTCAGGTCGGTACTGAGGCAGGCATTCACTACGCTCAGCTCTTTCACCTCAACCGACTTGTCGCCAAGGCTCAGTGTTGCCGACTCCTCTTCGGCTTTTGCAAGCCCGGAGAAATACAGTTTGCCCCTTCTGTACTCTACGCACGAAGGTTTGTCGTAAACTAAAGATCCATCACTTGTTATGTGATCCAAATATGTTAGGTTAGCGTCCAGCTTGATTACGAAGCCGTTGTAGCGTCCATTGGTTGTTGTTCCGTCCCATTCGGGTTGCGGACGTGCGGCGATGGTCACATCGTCAATGCGCATATCCAGCGACTGCGAACCGGCGATATAGATATTACCGTTCTTGTCCTCTACAGCAGCGGAGAACGTGAACGCATCGGTAGTCAAACCATCACCTTTGGCAGCCGGTTCGCTGCTTACCCACATATCCTTGACGGCTGTTACGCTACCTTCCTTATTCACGCGCACGAGCACGGGTTGGTGAACCCATGCACCCGGGTATTCCATCTCGCGGCTGAACGTCTCGCCGGCGGCATCCACGATCTTGTAGAGCAGCGATGTGACGCCGTCTTGTTTGTTTCGGCAACTGTGGCGGAACTTAAGCGCCATCACTACGCCGCCGTCAGAGGTCAGCGCTACGGCACTCTGGCTGTCGTTGACATCGCCGTCCTCGCTATGCACAGCCCACAGCACTTCGCCGTTCTTGCCAAGCTTGGCGAGAATGAAGTTCTTGTTGTAGCCGCTTTCCGTACCGTAATCGGCACCCGGATACAGCTCTTCGCCCAACACGCCTAAATCGGTTGCGTTGAGCGAGCCGTAGTTGCCGAACACCAATGCCGAACTATCGGCATAGTAGGCTACAAGTTGGAAATTTGTCTGCGCTTTGCTCGTCTCGGTGCACGAAAGGGTCGTCAACCAATCGAAGGTTTGCGCTTGCGCGTATAGTGCGCATGTGATAATAAGGAGTGTAAATATTCGTTTCATAGAATATTCTTTTGTCAAATCGGCTACAAAATTACAACTTTTTTTTCAATTTTGCAAGAAAAAAATTAAAAATACCAACAAATGGCTATTGCAAATATCAAAAAAATGTTGTACCTTTGCAGCGTTTTTCGTGCAAATTGTTGCTCTCGCATAGTGCACGGATGCAAAAAGTCACTAACTTTTAACTATTTTACTATATGAAGAAATTTTTCACTTTTGTTAGCGCAGCCCTGCTGGCATGTAGTCTTCAGGCTGCTCAATTAGACACCATTCAAGTCGATGGTATCTACTATCAGTTGAATCCGGAAACCCAAACAGCGACACTGATTCGCCACGATGCAAACTCGAAGTACGAGATCGATGACATCGTTATTCCTGTATCGGTCAGCAAGGACGAAACTGTTTACCCCGTTGTAGCTCTTGGTCAAGGTGCATTGCGTAACACCACTGCAAAAACCATCACGTTCGCAGAGGGCAGTCAGGTGACTGAACTCGGCATGCAGGCTTTCCAAGCTGCAGTGAACGTTCAGGAACTGGAGTTACCGGAAGGTATCAAACTTATTCCGTTGACCTGCATCCACAATGCTACAGCTACCAACCCGATGACGATGAAGAAACTTGTTCTTCCTTCTACCGTTGATTCGCTGGCACTCTTCTCTATCTGCTTGCCGCAACTGGAGCTTCTTGAGTTCAAAGGTGCTACTCCTCCGAGCATCGCGACCAAAGTAACAGCCACATGGACGCAGAACCCGTGGCAGATTAGCGTAGGCAACGTTTGCAACACTGCCAAAACAGCAACAGTCCTTGTTCCGAAAGGCGCTGTTGAGGCGTACCGTAACACCGAGTGGATCGGCGATTACTTCGCTCTTATCGTCGATGTTCTCAAAGATACCATTCTGGTAGATGGCTTGTACTTCGAGTTGGACAACCTTAAGCAAACCGCTACACTCATCCGCTTGAATGCAAGCTGGAAGTACGAGATTGACGACATCGTTATCCCTGTATCGGTCAGCAAAAACGGATTTGATTATCCCGTTGTAGCTCTTGGTCAAGGTGCGCTGCGTAACACAACAGCCAAGACAATCACCTTTGCCGAAGGCAGTCAAGTAACCGAACTCGGCATGCAGGCTTTCCAAGCTGCTGTGAATGTGGAAGAGATTGAACTGCCGGAAGGCATCAAGATTATTCCGTTGACCTGCTTCAATAATGCTACGGCTTCTAACCCGACCAAAACCAAAAAGGTTGTTCTGCCTGCTTCGCTAGACTCAATTGCACGTCTTTCGTTCAGCCTGCCGCAGTTGGAAACCCTTGAATTCAAGGGTGCTGTTCCTCCACGTATCAATGCAGCTCTGCAAGCAAGTGGTTACACCCAGAACCCGTGGGAAGTATCTGCTAATCACGCCAACAACACTGCCAAATCAGCAGTCGTAATCGTTCCTAAAGGCTCACTCGAGGCTTATAAGAACACCGAGTGGATCGGCGACTACTTCACCACCATTCAAGAGGCTGAAGATACCGCAACCGCCGTTGAGAACGTCAACAACAACAATGCCTTCCGCTCGGGCGTTTACAGTATCACAGGCTGCTACCTGGGCGAGGATGCTACGAACCTGCCGAAGGGTATGTACATCATCAACGGTCAGAAAGTGATCCGTTAAGTAAGAATTTACGTACATAACACAAAAAAAATCCTGCAAAATTTGCATTTGTGGGATTTTTTTTGTACCTTTGTGCGCTCAAATCAATCATGGCTAACTACAAGAAGATACTCAATATCCTGCTCATCGCCCTT
>CADBAZ010000149.1 GCA_902792835.1 uncultured Bacteroidales bacterium | reverse complement strand
GTGATGCTCAACGGTCGATCGCTGAGCAACAACGTGGAAACCGGAATGTCGATGTTGCCCGTCGACCCGGGACAACGACTTGTATCCATGTTACCGCTCGCCCACATGTTCGGGCAGGTCTGCGAGTTCTTGTACCCGCTATGCTCCGGCACACATATCTATTTCCTCACCAAGAGTCCCACGCCGTCGATCTTGCTCAAAGCGATGCAAGACGTCAAACCTTACATTGTGGTCACTGTCCCCTTGGTGATTGAGAAGATCTACAAAAAGAACATCAACCCGCTGCTCTCGCGTAAGGTGGTTAAGTTCCTCTGGCACACACCCGGCGTAAGTCAGATGATCCGCCGCAAGGTACGTAAGGCTCTCACCACTGCTTTTGGCGGTGAACTGCGTTACTTCATCTGCGGCGGTGCTGCTATCAGCCCCGATGTTGAGGCGTGCATGAAAGATATCAAGTTCCCTATCTCCGTAGGCTACGGCATGACAGAGTGCGGACCACTCATCGGCGGCAATCCGCCTAAGTACTTCGTTGCCCACTCCGGCGGCGTACCTGTGCCGAACATGGAAGTGATGATCGACCAGCCCAACCAGTTTGGCGTCGGCGAGATCCTCGCACGCGGCGAAAACGTGATGATGGGATACTACAAGAACGAAGAGGCAACTATCGCCGCATTCACCGACGACGGTTGGATGCGGACAGGCGATCTCGGCTGTTTGGACAAGCACAAGAACATCTTCATCAAAGGTCGTAACAAGACGATGATCCTCGGTGCTTCGGGACAGAACATCTACCCTGAAGAGATTGAGGACAAGCTCAACAACCTCGAGGGCGTCGGTGAGTCAATCATCGTTGAGCGTGAAGGTCGTTTGGTAGGACTCGTCTTCCCCGATGAGCAGGTTTCCCGAGGCATGAGCATCGAAGCCCTGCGCGAACTGATGAAGCAGAATGTAGCCAAGCTCAACAAACTCATTCCGGGTTACTCACAAGTATCGGATATAGAGATAAAAGATGAACCCTTCGAGAAAACCCCGAAGAAGTCCATCAAACGGTTTATGTACAAGTAGCGATACACGAAGGCTACTTGCACGTACATATTACGCGAACAATACTTGCTCGCGCGAGAACAGGAACTCAACAGGAAAGTACGAATACCCTTTGTTCGAACGCACTTGTTTGCCCCAGAACAGATAGGCGTGTTGACCTTTCCGTACCGTGCCGCCTTTCGCCTGCCAGCCCTCAAAGGTGTCAAGTTCGGAGTTGGTGAGCTGATAGCACTCACGAAGAAGTTGGTTACCCGACACATCCGTGCGACCTGAGGTCTGAGCCATCTCGCGGAGTTTGCTGGTGATTGACTTGAGCTGAAGACGATACTGCTGCATCTTCGACAATTCGTTGTTCTGAGTGTTAGCGTTACGTGATGCGATTGCTTCTTGATAAACTGTACGTGTCATAATTTTGAATATTTAAAGGGTTAAACTTGGCGTTTTTTGTTTCAGGATTCGCGTATTGACACTTCGATCTCTGAAATCTGATGCAAAATTACAACGAGATAGTGCTATAAGTTGTCACAAGCTCAAAAAAAATGCAAATAAATGTAATTTTTTAAGATTTTTTAACAAAACAATACATATTTTATGGAAAAAGAAAGACTGCGTAAGCTTATTGCTATTTGGTTTGACGAAGATATCCGCGACGGTGATCACACCTCGCTCAGTTGTATCCCTGCGGATGCAGAAGGTTGTCAGCAACTCATCATCAAGGAGGAAGGAATCCTTGCGGGCGTTGAGGTAGCCAAAGAGATCATCAACTACTTCGACCCGAGTTGTCGTTTTGAGCAATTCTTGCACGATGGCGATCATGTCAAGAAAGGCGACATCGCTTTCCGCGTATATGGCAAGGAGTTGAGTCTGCTGCAGATTGAGCGCACGATGCTCAACGTGATGCAACGGATGTCGGGCGTAGCTACTACAGCGCACCGTTATCAGAGCCGGATAGCCGATACGGAGTGCCATGTGCTTGATACGCGCAAGACTACGCCGGGATTGCGTTATTTGGAAAAAGAAGCGGTAGCCCTTGGCGGCGGCATGAATCATAGAATCGGTCTGTTCGACATGATTCTGCTGAAGGACAACCACGTGGACTTTGCCGGAGGCATCACCTCGGCACTAACCCGTGCACGTGACTACTGCAAAGCCAAAGGCAAAGACCTCAAGATTGAGATAGAGGTGCGCAACGATGAGGAGTTGGCAGAAGCACTGGGCACAGGAATCCCTGATCGCATTATGCTCGACAACTACACGCCGGAGCACACCGCCGAGGCAGTGAAAACAATCCGCGAGTGGGAAAAGAGCCACAGAAAGATGGAGATTGAGAGTTCGGGCGGCATAACCATCGACACACTGCGCGATTACGCCCTGACCGGTGTGGACTTTGTGAGCGTAGGCGCACTTACGCACTCCTACAAATCACTTGATATGAGTTTCAAAGCATTCAAAGCATAATACCATGAAAGTACAAGAGAAATTAGCAGCATTGCGCAAACTGATGCAACGCGAGGGAGTGGCGGCATATATCGTGCCGAGCACCGACCCGCATGCATCGGAATATATGGCGAGCCACTGGACGGAGGTCTGCTGGCTCACGTCGTTCACAGGTGAAGCAGGCACAGCTCTGGTCACCTTAGACAAGGCTCTGCTCTGGACAGACAGCCGCTACTACCTGCAAGCAGGTATTCAACTCGAAGGCACAACCGTCAGTCTGATGCGAGAATCGGATATCGACTGCCCGAAGATTGAGCAGTGGCTGTGCGATAATCTGGAAAGCGGACAAACGGTAGGTGTCAATCCCGAGATGTGGAGCGTGGATAGTTACAAGAAACTCCACGACAAACTTGGAGAGGCAGGTATAGGCTTGAAGTCGGTGGATTTGATTCGTCCTCTTTGGACGGAT
>CADBAZ010000148.1 GCA_902792835.1 uncultured Bacteroidales bacterium | reverse complement strand
GTGAGCAACTTCCAACATAATAGGAATCCGTTTATCGACTATCCTTTCCTTGCAGAATATATCTGGGGCGATCACGCGGGTGAAGAGGTGAATATGGCACAACTGATTGCCTCGTTTGAGGAAGGGTTCATCCCGGGTGAGAGCAACGGTTGGCGCGACGGCGACGTACCGGTAGTCGTGAAGCCGAAGTACGGCGTAACGTGGATGGTTGATGGCGAGGTTGTACGTCTGGATTCAATCGTGGAGAACAAGAAAGTGACTGCCCTACCCGATGCACCCGAGTCGTGTTCGATAGAGAGCAACGTGTTTATGGGTTGGACAACTACGCCTATCCAAGGCGCAAGCGATGATGCACCCGAAGTGCTGTACACGAAGGTTGCTGAGTTGCCGGTTGTGACGGAAGATATAAGCTATTATGCCGTATTTGCGAAAGAGAATACCACAGCGGGAGGCGCACCGGCCGTGTTTACCTTCGACAAAGAGCATCAGTCAGGCTGGACGAACACGGGCACGGACAAAGGTTCATATTGGCTGTTGGATTCGGGCAAAGAACTGACCTCACCGGCGGTTGATTTGTCAGGCTTGAGCACTATTACAGTGAACATCGGCACGTACGGCGGTAAAGAGAATAACACACTGCGCTTCAAAGCAAATGGAGAGGATATAGGCTCTATCACAACCGACAAAGGTAGCACGATGACCGTGTTCACATGGACGAACACTGCTTCGTTGAGCGGTATTGCGCCGATTACGTTCTATAGCGACTACGGCTCGAACAAAGGAATCCGTATCTCGTCAGCAACGATCAATGCTACGGGCGCAAGTACCTCGTACAACAGATATATTACCTCGTGCGACGGTACAACGGACGTAATGATTCTACCTGCAGCGCCGAAAGCACGCAAAGTGCTGCGCGACGGGCAACTGATCATTATCTACAACGGACGAGAGTACAATATACTTGGGATGTAAATGAAAAATGCAAAATGCAAAATTAAAAATTCATAACACAACAAAATATACAAATTATGGCAGAAGAAAAAATTCCCGTAAACCTGTTGGCAGACTTTCCGCCCATCTCTGCAAAGACTTGGAAGGAAAAGATCATTGCTGACTTGAAAGGCGCCGACTTCGACAAGAAGCTCGTTTGGCGCACACCGGAAGGCTTCAATGTACAGCCTTTCTACCGTCGTGAAGACCTGAAGGGTCTGAAAACGACTAATTCTGCTCCCGGACAATTCCCGTACGTCCGCGGAACACGTACAAACAACGAGTGGGATATCCGTCAGAACATCTGCGCTTGCCAGAACGCCCGCAAGGCGAATCAGAAGGCTCTGGAAGTTCTGAACAAAGGTATCAAATCGATCGGTTTCTGCTTGAACAAGGAGAAACTGTCGTACCGGTTCATCAAAACGCTGCTCCAAGACATCCGCATTGACATTATCCCGGTGAACTTCAGTATCTGCGCCTGCAAGGCTCCTGAGTTGGCGAACATCCTCGTTCGTTATATCGGCCGTGAGTACAAAGGCACGGACATGAAGCTGTTCCGCGGCTCGATCAATGTGGATCCGATCAAGGCGATGCTGATCAAGGGCAAACCGCTGAGTCGTGAGCAGGTGAGCGAGAAGATCGCCGCCGTAGTGAAGGCCGCCAAGTCGCTGCCTAACTATCGCGTTGTGGCTGTTGACAGCGTTGTGCTGAACAACAGCGGTGCTTACGCTACCCAGGAGCTGGCTTACGCCCTGGCTTGGGGTGCAGAGTACATGACGATGCTCACCGAAGCCGGAGTACCAAACTATCGCGCTGCTAATGCTATCCGCTTTAATATGGGTATCGGCGGCAACTACTTCATGGAGATTGCCAAGTTCCGTGCAGCCCGTCTGCTGTGGGCTAAGATCGTTGAGGCTTACAAGAACCCGATCTTCACGACCGCGCTGAAGAACGCTGCGAAGATGAACGTCAGCGCCGAGACGAGCAAGTTCAATATGACGATCTTTGATGCGTATGTTAACCTGCTTCGCTCGCAGACCGAGACGATGAGTGCCGCTCTTGCCGGCGTGGACGAGATCACCGTTACGCCGTTTGACGTGACCTACGAGAAGCCGACGGACTTTGCCGAGCGTATAGCCCGCAACCAACAGCTCTTGCTCAAAGAAGAGGCACACTTCGACAAGATCATCGACCCTGCCGGCGGTTCGTACTATATCGAGAACCTAACGGCATCGATCGCTGCCGAGGCATGGAAACAATTCCTGGCTATTCAGGATCAAGGCGGCATGTATCAGATGGTAGCCGAAGGCAAGGTACAGGAGCACATTGCTGCGAACTTGAAGGCACGTCTGAGCGATGTAGCCAAACGCAAAGAGGTGCTGCTTGGCTCGAACCAGTTCCCGAACTTCACGGAGGTTGCTGCCAAGAAGATCAAAGCCAACGCCGGTGCTTGCAGCTCGATCTGCACCTGCAAGGATAAACCCAAAGAGGCAAGTCACTGCGGCTGCGACGGCAAGTGCGAGAACGCACTGCCTACCCTGCCCGTGGCTCGTGCTGCCGAGGAGTTTGAGACCCTGCGTCTGGAGACTGAGGCAAGCAAGAAGCAACCTGTTGCATTCATGCTGACCATCGGTAACCTTGCTATGCGTATCGCACGTGCACAGTTCTCGTGTAACTTCCTCGCGTGCGCGGGATATAAGGTAATAGACAACAACGGATTCAAGACCGTTCGCGAAGGCATCAAGGCTGCCAAGAAAGCCAAAGCTGACATTATCGTGCTCTGCTCCAGTGACGACGAGTACGCTACCTTCGCTCCCGAAGCATGGGTGCTCCGGCTTGCATGGAAGACCTGCAGAAACTCGGCATCGAGAACTTCATCCATGTGCGCGTGAATGTATTGGATACATTGAAAAAATTCAACCAACAACTTCTTAAAAAATAAGTAGCCTTATGAAACCGAATTTCAAAGAAATTGATATCAAGCAAGTGGCTGCAACCAAGGTTGTTGGCCCGAATGTAGCTGATTGGCAGACGCCGGAACTGATTGACGTCAAGCCGATCTATACCAAAGAAGATTTGAAAGGCATGGAGCACCTCGACTACGTGTCGGGTATTCCTCCGTTCCTCCGTGGTCCGTACAGCGCGATGTACCCGCTGCGTCCCTGGACGATCCGTCAGTACGCAGGTTTCTCGACCGCTGCCGAGAGTAACGCATTCTACCGTCGTAACCTCGCTTCCGGTCAGAAAGGTCTGTCAGTAGCCTTCGACCTGCCGACACACCGCGGCTACAACGCCGACAATATGCGTGTGGTAGGTGACGTAGGTAAAGCAGGTGTATCGATCTGCTCGCTGGAGGATATGAAGGTGCTGTTCGCAGGTATTCCTTTGAACAAGATGTCCGTCTCGATGACCATGAACGGCGCTGTGCTGCCTATCCTCGCGTTCTACATCAACGCAGGTCTGGAGCAGGGAGCGAAGCTCGAAGAGATGGCAGGAACGATCCAGAACGATATCCTCAAAGAGTTCATGGTGCGTAACACCTACATCTACCCGCCTAAGTTCTCGATGAAGATCATCGCTGACATCTTCGAGTACACCAGCCAGAACATGCCGAAGTTCAACAGTATATCCATCTCCGGTTACCACATGCAAGAGGCCGGAGCAACAGCCGACATCGAGCTGGCTTACACGCTGGCTGACGGTATGGAGTACCTGCGCGCCGGTGTGAACGCCGGAATGGATGTCGATACCTTCGCTCCGCGTCTGTCGTTCTTCTGGGCTATCGGTATGAACCACTTCATGGAGATTGCCAAGATGCGTGCCAGTCGTATGCTCTGGGCAAAGATTGTGAAGAGCTTCGGAGCCAAGAACCCGAAATCCATGGCTTTGCGTACGCACTGCCAGACTTCCGGCTGGTCGCTGACCGAGCAAGATCCGTTCAACAACGTAGGTCGTACCTGTATTGAGGCTATGGGTGCTGCCCTGGGTCACACGCAGTCGCTGCACACCAACGCATTGGACGAAGCTATCGCCCTGCCGACGGACTTCAGTGCACGTATCGCACGTAACACGCAGATCTATATCCAAGAGGAAACGAAGGTCTGCAAGGAGATCGACCCGTGGGGTGGCTCGTACTACGTTGAGGCTCTGACCAAGGAGCTTATGGACAAAGCCTGGGCACATATCCAGGAGATTGAGAAGCTCGGCGGCATGGCGGCAGCTATCGAGACCGGCGTACCTAAGATGCGTATTGAGGAAGCCGCTGCCCGTACACAGGCACGTATTGACTCGGGCAATCAGAAGATCATCGGCGTCAACGAGTACCGTCTGGATCACGAAGACCCGATCGACATCCTCGAGATTGACAATACAGCCGTTCGTACTGAGCAGGTTGAGCGCTTGAAAGAGCTCCGTGCTCACCGCGACGAGGCAGCTGTACAGGCAGCCCTGGCAGAGATCACGAAGTCCGTTCAGGCTTGGGCTGACGGCGGCAAGGGTGAGAACCTCTTGGCTCTGGCAGTCAAAGCAGCAGGTCTGCGCGCTTCATTAGGCGAGATCAGTGATGCCTGCGAGAAGGTCGTAGGACGTTATAAAGCAACCATTAGAACTATTTCAGGCGTGTACGCAGCAGGAACAAAGAACGACAGCGACTTCCAGGAAGCCTGCCGTCTGACGGCAGAGTTTGCCAAGAAAGAAGGTCGTCAACCCCGTAT
>CADBAZ010000147.1 GCA_902792835.1 uncultured Bacteroidales bacterium | reverse complement strand
GCCTTGAGCAACAACCTCTTGGGCATTTACCAGTTTGTTGACGATAGCCTGTGCGGACAATGTACCGATAGTGGCACCCAAACCGTTGGTCATCATCATGAACAATCCTTGTGCCGACGAACGCTGTGCAGGTTCAGTCTCCTGATCAACATATAGTGCACCGGAGATATTAAAGAAGTCAAACGCAAAGCCATATACAACGCAGCTCAGCACGAACAGGATCACGCCGGGCATTCCCGGGTCACCGGCTCCGAAGAAGCCGAAGCGGAATACCCAGGCAAACATGGCCATCAGCATCACGTTCTTGATGCCGAATCGCTTCAGGAAGAACGGAATAGCCAGAATACACAACGCCTCACAGATTTGTGAGATCGAGATCAGTATATTTGCGTGTTGTACGCCAAAGGTGTTTGCAAACTCCTCAATTTCGCCGAATGAGGTGATATACGGATTGGCATAGGAGTTCGTGACCTGCAAGCACATGCCAAGCAGCATCGAGAAGATAAAGAACAACGCCATCTTCTTCTGCTTGAACAATGCAAATGCTTTCAATCCGAGAGCCTCAACCAGATCAACGTCACCTTCTACAGTCTTAACTTCGCAAGCAGGTAATGTGAGTGAGTAACCTGCCATCAGCAGACTAAGTCCGCCGCTCATGATGAACTGAAGCGGGCTGGCTTGGATGCCTAATAGGTCAACGCTCCACTCGGCAGCGATGAATCCTACTGTACCGAACACGCGGATAGGCGGGAAGTCCTTGACGGTATCCATGCCCTCTTTTACCAGAGCGTTGAATGCTACGGAGTTCGTCAGCGCGATGGTAGGCATAAAGAACGCTACAGACAATGTGTACAGGGTGAACAATGTACCAAACTGTACATCAGCACCGCTCTGCAAACCGTACCAACCTGCGGCAATCATGAATGCACCGGCAAGGAAGTGGCATATACTCTGCAACTTCTGTGCCTGAATCCAACGGTCAGCCACGATACCCATCAGTGCTGGCATAAACAGACTGACTATACCCTGGATGGAGTAGAACCAGCCGATCTGGTGCGCCATGCCGTGTTTGAACAGATAGGTACCCATCGAAATGAGGTACGCGCCCCACACGGCAAACTCCAAGAAGTTAAACACGATGAGACGGAATTGTAATCCTTTGTTGTTCTTCATTATAGTAGAATTTTAATGTTATTACATTTGCCAATGCTCGAGGGTTTGTGTCAACTCATCAAAGGTGTGTGCCTTTGATTTCTCGCGCACGTCATTGATCTGGCGGTTCACAGCCTCGTCGTAAGTCTCTGCCTCTACGCTGCGAATCACACCCAGTGCCACAGGCAGATCGCTGACGGCAGATTGCTGATGGCTGACATCTACAAATCGTTCTTGTCCCATGAGTGCGAGCAAGCGATGCAATGTCGGATCTTGTTGATGCGCATCATGAACAAGTACACGCGGATCATCAGCCGGCACAACAATCATCTTCGGCACAAATGTCTGCGGATCAATCTCCACAGCCAGACCTTTGTCTTTGTCCGCGCCGAAAATCATCTTCTCGCCGTGCTTGAGTATAATCGAGTGCTCGGCACGCTGTTCGCGGTTGGCGATCCACTCATGTGTACCATTGTTGAAGATCACGCAGTTAACAAGGGAATGAACGGACGCTCTACGGTGCCAAACGGCGAGGATTTGCTCACAAAACCTTTCGGTGAGGTGGGGGAGTATTGCCCTTTCGTCAGACCGTAGATGCGGTTGTTGAACATGCAGATGTTCAGATCGACATTACGGCGGATTTCGTGGATGAAGTGGTTACCGCCGATAGCAAGGCAGTCGCCATCACCCGACATCTGCCAAACAGTCAGTTCGGGATGTGAGGTCTTAACGCCCGTTGCCACAGCTCCGCCTCGGCCGTGAATCGTATTAAAACCGTACGTGTTCAGATAGTGTGGCATTCGGCTCGAGCAACCTATACCCGAGATCACCGCTATCTGATGAGGCGGAACACCTATCTGTGCCATGGCTTTCTGCAGGGCTGCACATATAGCGTGATCGCCGCAACCCGGGCAGAAACGTACATATTGATCGGATTTATAATCTTGAGGAGTCATTGTACTAATTTTTAATTTTGCATTTTCTCATTTTGCATTTACAAATTGTTGACATAGTCAACTATTTGCTCCACTTGGAAGGGCTGAGCAGTCATTTGGTTATACTGCAATAGCGTTACATTCGGCACTTGCGAACGCAGGTAAGCAGCCAATTGTCCGGAGTTTAGTTCGCAGACAATCACGCGCTTGTAGCTACGAAGTATATCACCTACATTACGTTGCAACGGACAAATATAGTTCAGTTGCAGCAGGTCGCAGCCCAACTCTTGTGCAGCGGCACGCAGATGTCCCTCCGTCGAACCGAATCCCACCAGCAGCGTATCACTCTGCTGTTCATCATTTTGCATTTTGCATTTTGCATTTTTAATTACCTTCGCTTCAGGAATCCTGTCAGCTACCTGATCCACTTTTGCCTGACGGGCGAGAATCATCTTCTGGTGGTTCTCGGGGTTCGTGGAAATAGAGCCTTTCTCGCTGTCACGCTCCAGACCTATGTTGCGGTACTGGAAGCCTTCCATGCCGGGGATAGCATTGTAGCGTACACCATTCTCGTCACGCAGAGCGGGATTGTACTTGCCTTTCAATTCCTCCGGCACGCCTTGCGGCTTGATCTCCGGCAATTCGGCGAGCTGAGGTATGCGCCACAGACTGCTGCCGTTTGCCAGGTAGGTGTCGGTCATCAGGATTACCGGCGTCATGTTCTCCAGCGCAATCTTGCATGCTTCGTACGCAAAGTCGAAGCAGTTTGCCGGAGTAGATGCCGCCAGCACTACAAGCGGGCACTCACCGTTACGGCCGTATATCGCTTGCAGCAGGTCAGTTTGCTCGGTCTTGGTCGGCAGACCTGTTGATGGTCCACCGCGTTGCACGTCAATCACAACGAGCGGCAACTCTGCCATAACCGCCAATCCTATACCTTCGGATTTGAGCGACAGACCCGGACCGGAAGTTGAGGTACATGCCAAGTCTCCGGCAAACGATGCACCTATAGCGGTGCACACACCGGCTATCTCGTCCTCAGCCTGTACAACCATCACGTTCATGTCTTTCCTTCCGGCAAGTTCGTGCATGATATCTGTAGCCGGTGTGATAGGATACGAGCCCAAGAACAACCGTTTCCCGGCTTTCTCGGCAGCTGCGATCAGTCCCCAAGCCGTGGCTTTGTTACCCGCAATAGAGGTATATGTGCCATGCTCCTGTTCGGTGGCAGGTGTCAGCCGGATCTGGTGGATTGACAAGGCGAGGTTCTGCCCGTAGTTATAGCCGTCGGTCAGCACCTTGACGTTCGGGGCAATCAGTGCAGGTTTCTTCGCGAACTTCCCTTCCAGGAAATGTATCGCTTTGTCTATCGGCCGGTCAAACAGCCAGCACACAACGCCCAAGGCGAACATGTTCCTCGATTTGAGCACGGCTTTGTTGTCCATGCCCGAATCTTTTAGCGCCTCTTTCGTCAGGTTGGTCAGTGATACCGGCACAACCTGTACCGACTCCGGCAAACCCAATTCCGTGAACGGGTTATCCGTTGCGTACAATGCTTTCTTGAGGTCGCCGTCCGTGAACGAGTCGGTATCAACTATCACCACCGCATTGCTCTTGAACAGCGCGTCAGCCTCGTTGTACGTCGCACCTTGTTTGTTGAACTTCGAACCCAAGGCGCAGACCTTCAACGCTGCAGCGTTCATTGCTACAATCACGTCGGCTTTGTCACCCGGAGTGAACACGCCTTTACCTACGTTTACTTGGAATCCGCTCACGCCGCCCAATGTACCTTGCGGCGCACGAATCTCGGCAGGGAAGTCGGGCAGGGTACTGATCTCGTTACCGAGGATAGCCGACAGCGACGAAAACAATCCTCCCGTCAACTGCATGCCGTCGCCCGAATCTCCGCAAAACCGAACAACAATATTTTCTCTTTCCATCTTAATGGTATTTAATATTTTTTGCTGTAATAGAATAGTGTATTTGTGCTTTTTTGTTTATTTTCTTTTATGGGACACTGGTGAGTTCTATTTATTAAAAACCGCACAAAGTTACTAAAAATATTTGATATTTGCAAATATTCCTACAAAAAAATCCTCAAACCGGCAGAATATTTGCAGATTTGAGGAAATTCTTGATTTTTTACTTCACCGCAGGGTCGGCAGTCAGATCAATTCCGAGTTTGCGGAACGTGTTAGCGTCCACTTCCTTGAGCATCACTGTCGAGTGCGCCTGACAGCCTTTCAGCAGCGGTAGTGTAGCCAATGCGCGACGGCAGTTCTCATCGTTGCGCGAGAGCACGGACAATGCCACTAACACTTCATCGGTGTGCAATCTCGGATTGCGCCCGTGCAAGTATTCGATCTTTGTATTCTGTATCGGCTCAATCATCTCTTGCGGTATCAGTTTCACCGAGTGGTCGATGCCTGCCAACTCTTTGATGGCATTGAGCAGCAACGCAGCCGATGACCCGAGCAAAGGCCCTGCCTCACTGGTGATGATTCTGCCGTCTTGTAGTTCGATGGCTGCGCAGTGGGCAAAAGG
>CADBAZ010000146.1 GCA_902792835.1 uncultured Bacteroidales bacterium | reverse complement strand
GCCCTTCCATGGGATTCCCTCGCCGCGGTCGAGTTCGAGGATCCAGCCGGCTACGTTGTCGAGGAAGTAACGGTCGTGGGTGATGCAGATCACTGTGCCGGGATATTGGTGAAGGTGTTGCTCCAACCAGTCAATACTCTCGGCATCCAAGTGGTTCGTCGGCTCGTCGAGCAGCAACACATCGGGTTGTTGCAGCAGCAGACGGCAGAGCGCCACACGACGTCGTTCGCCTCCGGAGAGGTGCTGCACATTCTCGTCATCTGCCGGACAACGCAGGGCATCCATCGCGCGGTCAAGACGCTGGTCGATGTTCCACGCATCAGCGGCATCGAGTTTGTCCTGGAGTTCGGCTTGGCGTGCAAGGAGTTTGTCGAAATCTTCCTGAACGCACTCGCGAACGGTCTTCGTCGGGTCAAGTTGCGGGTCTTGCTCCAAGTAACCGACCGAGTATCCCGGCGAGAATACAACCTCGCCCTGATAGTTCTTGTCTATACCGGCGATGATCTTCAGCAGCGTTGATTTACCCGCGCCGTTCAGACCGATGATACCGATCTTCGCCCCGTAGAAGAAACTCAGATAGATATTGTTCAGTATACGTTTCTGGTTTTGCTGGATGGTTTTGCTCACGCCCACCATCGAAAAGATAATCTTCTTGTCGTCTGCCATAATATGATTTGTTATTTGTGATTTATGATTTGGTCATTGGACTTGCAAAGATACAAAAAATATTTGAATTATGCAAATAAAAATGCACGAGCAGGAACAATTTTTCAAAAAAATCACAAAACACTTGCAAATGTCAAAAATTTTTCGTAACTTTGCAGGTTGAATGATGAAAGACCTGTTTGACATATTCCGCACACGTGAAGCGGTGGAGGTGGAGGACTTGGCGGATTACCAAGTTATTCTGCTTGATACAGAACAGCCTACGCAAGCTGCGATGGCTATTACTGCGCTCACACTCTATCAATTAGAGCACGGCTATGACCGCGGACGATTCCAGATGTTGCTGTGGGCGATGAGCAAGCATTGCGCGAACGTAGTGCGTGCACGCGCTATAGTAGGACTGCTGTTGGTGTGCGCACGACTGAACGTGACCGACGAGTGGGCGCTGGAGCAGATGGCGGAGTTGCTGTCGTTTGAGAGCGAGTTGGCGTTCGATGCGTGGGTAGCTATATTGCAGACGGGCAAGCCGAAGGTGTATGACCCGAACTTGGAGATGGTCAAACCGATATACGGCATGCAGCCGTTCACGAAAGCGCCGGAGTTGTTCTTCGAGCCGTTTGAGCGCGAGCAGCTGGGCGATATGGATGAGTTTGAGTGGCGGCTGGCGGATATGTTCTTCGAGACGATGAACGTGTGCGACAGCGACAAATATGCGCTGCTGGTGATACTTAAGCAGTATCTGCCGGTGATCGTAGAGCAACTGCGGGAACAAGAGATAGACCTCGAGCAACTGGAGTACGTGGACATCAATTTCCAGAAGATGATGATGATCAGCAACGGCAAGAACCAATTGCAGCGACGCGACGCCGAACTGACGGAGGTGGAGAACTACGTGCAGCAGCTATATAGATACATTCGGCTGTCACGGCACACGCCGCTACGACTGACCGAGGATCTGTCGGAGCTAAGGAACACGATGATTGACAGGATGGTAGTCGTGGGAAAAGAGAAACGAGACGAAATAGAGAATATATGATACCTGAATTAGAAAATAGGAAATGGAAGGTCGTTAAGTCGGAGAACATTCTGAAGATGGGACAATGGCTGAGCGTACGGCAAGAGACAGTTGAGCTGCCTTCGGGACGACAGATACCCACGTGGTTTGTGTTGGAGTTTCCCGATTGGGTGAACGTTATCGCCATCACCAAGGACGGGAAGTTCGTCATGGAGGATCAGTACCGTCACGCCTTGGGGCAGACGTGCTATGAGATTGTTGCCGGAGTGATTGACCCGGGCGAGACACCGCTGGAGGCAGCCAAACGCGAACTGAGCGAGGAGACCGGCTACGGCGGAGGAACATGGGAACTATTCATGACACTCTCCCCTAACCCGACGAACCACAACAACCTGCAATACACCTTCCTCGCACGTGATGTAGAGAAGATCTGCGAGCAACATCAGGAAGCCACGGAAGATATCCATGTGGACATCTTCACCCGCGAGGAAGTTCGCGAGATTTTGGAGAAAGGCATGATTATGCAGGCGCTACATGCTGCGCCGTTGTGGAAGTACTTTGCGCAAGAGGAAACTATGGGACTAGGACACTAGGAAATAGATAACTAATAAATTAAAATAAATTAACAAAATAAAATCATTAGTACAATGAAACCATCACACATTGAGCATTTAGGAATTGCTGTTACCAGCATTGAGGAAGCTGCTCCCTTCTTCGAGTTTTTGTCAGGCGCACCCTGCTACAGCATTGAGGTAGTAGAGGATCAGAAAGTTCGCACGGCATTCTTTAAGGTCGGCGAGGTGAAGATCGAGCTGTTGGAGCCGACGTCGCCTGAGTCAACCATCGCGAAGTTCATCGAGAAGAACGGCGGTCGCGGCGGTGTACACCACGTAGCATTCAACGTTGAGAACGTAGCTGACGCACTGGCAGAGTGCGAGGCTGCAGGCATCCAACTCATCGACAAAGCTCCAAGAAAAGGCGCAGAGAACCTGATGATTGCGTTCTTGCATCCGAAGTCAACGAAGGGTGTATTGACAGAGCTTTGCCAGCAGCCCAAGTAAATTTGAAATTTGAAATCATAAATCTTAAATTGCTTTATGGATCAAGCTAAATTGCAAAAACTGATTGACTCGCGTGCCAAGGCGAATGCCGGCGGAGGCGAGGCTGCTGTGGATAAACACCACGCCAAAGGCAGTTTCACCGCGCGCGAGCGTATTAATATGTTGTTAGACCCGAACTCCTTCGAGGAGGTGGATATGTTCCTCACCCACCGTTGCACAGACTTCGGTATGGAGAAGAAAGTATTCCTCGGCGACGGTGTTGCCTGCGGTTCGGGTACGATTGACGGCCGTCTGGTGTTTGTGTTTGCACAGGACGCTACGGTTATCGGCGGTTCTCTATCTGAGACCATGGCACAGAAGATCTGCCACGTGATGGATCTTGCCATGAAACTCGGTGCACCGATCATCGGTTTGAACGATTCGGGCGGTGCCCGTATTCAGGAAGGTGCATGCGCACTGGCAGGTTACGCCGAGATCTTCGAGCGTAATATCCTTGCCTCGGGCGTAGTGCCGCAGATCAGTGTTATCTTCGGTCCGTGCGCCGGCGGTGCGGTTTACTCCCCTGCCCTGACAGACTTCATCATGATGACCGAGCAGAACTCGTACATGTTCATCACCGG
>CADBAZ010000145.1 GCA_902792835.1 uncultured Bacteroidales bacterium | reverse complement strand
ATAATGGCAGACGAGGCTATCGTGCATCCAGTCCTGCTCCCACGTAGAGACGACATAGAAGATGTCCGCTCCTGTTCCTGCGGTATCGCCATCGAGCGTGATCCACATGGTAGTATCCTGATAGTCCGGCGCAGCAGGGATAAAAGTCTCAGCCGGACGGTTACAAGCCACCAAAAGAAACATGGCGAGGAAGAAAAAAAGTTTTTTTACCATTACCTTACATCGTTTACTGTGTGTACTTATCTAAGCAACAGGTCTTTCAGTTTAATCTCCGGATGGCGGTATTGACGCTCTTTGCGCGCCTCCTGACCATTCGTACTGATGGCCTGTTGCGCACAAGCATGAACGCACGCAAGGCACACGGTACAACGGTCGCCGATGAGGGCAACCTGAACGGCTTCGCCTGTTTGAGCGCTTGCATTGTTTGAACTTTGCTCTGTTTGAACGCTTCGCGGTTGGAGAATTATATTGTTCATCGGACAGACACGCACGCAAGTACCACAACCTGTACACTTGTCGGCCTTCACTTTCGGACCCAAGAAATGAATCATTCCCCTCTCTATTAATGGGCGTCCGAGGAGCCATGAGAGGACGCTAAACCAACTATAGTGCAGCGTGTGGCTTTCCGCTTGCAGTTCGCGGATAATCTGTTCCATGCGCGCCGGCACACGGTCAAACTTACCCAACTGCTTGTTCGGATTACGCCCGAACGCAAGTGCACTGTTATCGGGTACACTTACCTTATGGCTATATGCCAGTTCAATACCTTTCTTAAGCAGAAGGCGACGTAACACCCAGATACAGTTACCCACCATACTGCCACACGTAACGACCGTAAAAACGTATGATTGCGGACTGATTTTCAATCGCTTAATCATCTCGGGCATAGCGGGTGGCAGATTGAAATCGTAAGTCGGAAAGACCAGACCGATTCGCTTTTCGTTCGTCAAATCCTGCTGAAGCGCTTCGATGAGCAGCATCAATCGTTCGTTCAGCCCTTCTGCTAGTTGCCGAGCAACGGCGAGGCTGTTTCCTGTTGCTGAAAAATAAAGAATCATACTAGATATACATTATATTAGTATAACCGCGCCATACTCTCACAAAAGCCCGGAAGTAACTGCTTCGGGGATTTACATCAATTTACGTTTTCCCATGAGGCGAAGGAAGGCATCCCACCAGCGTGTCGGAAGCAGCCAGTGGAAGAAAACGATGGCGTTTGCCATTCTGCCTATACGGTAACGGGTACAAGGACGACGTGCATTGACCGCACGAACAATCGCTTTGCGTACCACAGCCGGATCGGAGATCGTATTGGAGAGGTACATATTCCGCAGGTTATTCGCCATCATCGTTCCTGTCTGAAACGGCTTGAGTTCCATGCGCATCGCATCGCTAAGCGACTCCACGGCATACTTGGACACATGATACCAACCGCCGTAATAGAAGACCGACCTGCCGGCAACCGAAGCCGTATTGATGATACGTCCGCTATGCTGGGCACGCATCGTCGGTAGCACTAACTGACAAAGGCGCGCGAGACCAAACACATTGACTTCCAGCTGATTACGGGCATCACCCATCGGCACGTTCTCTACCGCTCCAAAATAACCATAACCGGCGTTATTGATAAGCACATCGATGCGTCCTTCGGTATCCAGAAGCGTCTTCACGCCCTCCTTCATCGATGCTTCATCGGTCACATCCATCTTCAGCGGCACGATGAAGGAGAATGACTTTGTTACTTTTCATAGAGTTCATTTTATCTTTTCCTGATTCAGTGTTCAATTATTTCGGCGCAAAGGTACAAAAAAAATCCCACATATGCAAGTTTTTGTGGGATTTTTTTTGCTTTTAGTGGGCAAATTTATCAGATCTTCTGGCCTAATTCGTACGCCTCTTGCAGTTTGGCGTTGCCGGCAATCTCACGCGGGTCGTTGACGCCGCCGCAGAACAGATGGGCTTTTAGGCTGCATTTCTCGAAGCAATCAATCCATCCTTGCAAACCGCTCTCGGCACGTTTGGGAGTGTATTCCTCGTCTTCTGCTGCCGTGGTCAGCAAGTATATGTCGCGGAACTTGTAGTCCTTCGGATACATGGCGTTCATACGGTCGATAAGCGTCTTCATCTGCCCCGACATCTCATAGTAATAAATTGGCGTTGCCCAGCAAACGACATCCGCATTGAGCACAGACTCCATGATAGCCGGCACATCGTCTTTGAAGACACACGCACCGGTCTTCTGACATGACAGACAGCCGATACAGAACTTAATCTCTTTGCCGCGCAGCGAGATGAGTTCGACTTCATGTCCGGCACTCTTGGCACCTTCTGCAAACTGCTCCGCCAAAGCGTGGCTGTTCGATCCCGCCCGTAGACTCGTAGAAATAACAACTACCTTCTTCATTTTAGGTTCTCTTTATAAAATTGTGCCAAATACTCAAACGGGATATAATTCTGCTCGCCTCCGTCGTACAGGTCGCAATGGGTTGCGTTCGGTACGATGTACAGTTGCTTGTTGCCACGGGTGACGATGAACGGTTCGGTAAGCGTTTCGTTGAGCGGTTGCAGATTGGTGTCTTGTCCTGCGATGTCAACCTTTTCGCCGGTCATGTTCTCGTAGGCGGTAATACCGAAATAACGGCTATGCGCTTTCTCACCATGCAGGATGAGCACGGCGTTGTCAATCTCGTTGGTGAACTTAAGGAATCCGGCATTGAGCCACGGCAGAACAGAGGTCTTATTCCAGCCTTCGTTGGAGTTAAGGCTGCGCTTATGATAGCCGCGAGGAGTCTTGTAATACGCGTGATATTGCTGAACGAACCACGGCATTCCTGTCGGGTCTTCTACCACACCTCCTGCACGTTCGTACGAGCCGTTACGAAAGTCGATAAGGCGTTGCTCGGCCAAGGCTTTGCGCATCGCGTCACGTGCCTGTTTGCTGTCACCATCATCGTGATAACCATTCTGCGACACACGACTCATATCGTACATCGTCGTTGCAACGGTTGCCTTGATACGTGGGTCAAGAGCCGCTGCATTGAGTGCTATTCCGCCCCAACCACACACGCCAAGAATACCCACCTGCTCAGGGTTCACGTCCTCACGCGTCATCAGGTAATCCACTGCTGCACAAAAGTCCTCGGTGTTGATGTCCGGCGAAGCTATGTAACGCGGTTCACCGCTGCTCTCGCCTGTATAGGAAGGATCAAAAGCGATGGTGAGGAAACCGCGTTCAGCCAATGCCTGCGCATATAATCCACTCGATTGCTCTTTGACCGCACCAAATGGACCGGACACGGCTATTGCCGCGTATTTGTCATTGGTCATTTGTGATTGGTCATTGGGCTTGTAAAGGTCGGCAACAAGCGTTATACCAAAACGGTTGACGAACGTCACTTTCTCGTGACTTACTTTCTCGGACTTCGGGAACACCTTGTCCCATTCTTGTGTCAGTTGCATACTGTTGTTTGTTTTTGTGCATGCAGCAAAACTGATTGCCGCTAATGCAAGGATGATTAGTTTTTTCATATATATCAATATTTCACTATGGTTCCTATTGAAGCATCCAACAGGTGGATATTATGTTTAGTCGCTATGTTGTTTACTACGCTGTCCGGCTCGTACCACGGATGAACGGACAAAGCGAATTTGTCATGGTGGACAGTGAAGACCTGCTTGGCTTGAAGATCAAGGATGACTTTCTCAAGGTCTTCCGGCGTGGTGTGGATATATTTCCAATTGGCATTGTACTGCCCATTCTCCAATAACGCCAAATCTACAGATCCGAAACGTTCGTGTATCTCCTTAAAACGCTTGTCATAACCTCCGTCACCACCGATATAGACCTTGCGTCCATCGGCTTCCACCATGAACGATGCCCAGAGTGTCTGATTACGTTTGCCCAAAAGACGATTACTAAAGTGTCTACTGGGGAGACACGTAATCGTCAGACCGTCTTCGCCTGACAGACTTTCATACCAATCCATCTCTGTGATTTGCTCGTCCTTATAGCCCCAATAACGTAGATAATCGGCGATGCCGAGTGGACAAATGACCTGGCGCACACGGTCGCGGATGTCGCGCAGAGTCGCGTACTCCATATGATCCCAATGCTCGTGCGTGATGATGAGCACATCGATATTCGGCAAGTCGTTCGGTCGATAGATGTCCGTGCCCTCAAAGGCTTTCAGCATCATTGACGACGGCCATTCGGGTTTCAGCAATGGATCGACCAGATACCGCTTGCCGTTCAAACAGAACAGGTACGACGAATGACCGAACCACACGAGCCAATCGCTATCGGTCGGCAGGTTTTTAAGGTCGGTCTTGACCGCAGGTATCGGTTGTTGCGGCACACGCAGCGTGTCTTTGTTCGTCAGAAAACGCCATAATGTACCCCTCGTGCTTGCGGAGTCCCCTGTAAATTGCGGAGTCGGCACCTGGTTCTGAAACATCCCGTCTCTGTAGTTCGGCGATGCCTGTATCCGCTCTTTCGACACATGCCGCCACAGCCCGAAAGCAGGATGTGACAACACAGCCAGCCCTGCTCCGACAAACAATAAGATAACACCTAATATGACCAAAAGAACTTTCATTTTCATTTCTTCTTTACTATAGTGCGTAATTCAGTACCGCGGTCATAGACAAACAACAATAATCCTAAAATACCTATCGCGACTCCAATCTTGCAAGCCCAACATCCGCAATAGAGAACCTTCATCATACATAAGTATGAGAATGAAAAGATCAATCCAAGCACAGTTTGAGTGTCCAAATAAAATATCTCATTTGCCATCTACTTTTTTAATCACTTTGCACGGATTGCCGGCTACGATGGTGTTTGCAGGGATGTCATGCGTCACGACCGAACCGGCTCCGATGGTGCAGTTATCGCCGATGGTTACGCCGGGCAGGATGGTCACGTTGCCGCCGATCCACACGCTATTACCGATCGTCACCGGTTTTGCCCATTCCCTGCGC
>CADBAZ010000144.1 GCA_902792835.1 uncultured Bacteroidales bacterium | reverse complement strand
ATGCATATAGCAGTAGCAGGCAATATCGGTTGCGGTAAGACCACGCTGACGAACATGTTGGCGAAACATTATGGTTGGGAACCCCGTTTTGAGAGTGTAGAGTACAACCCGTATCTGGCAGACTTCTATGCGGACATGGCTCGCTGGTCGTTTAACTTGCAGATCTACTTCCTGAACAAACGTTTCAAGGATGTGGTGGATATCCTCAACTCGGACAAGTACGTCATTCAGGATCGTACGATCTATGAGGATGCGCGCATCTTTGCGCCGAACTTGCATAAGCAGGGATTCATGTCCGACAGGGATTTTGACAACTACACCGACCTGTTCAACCTGATGACATCGCTGATTCGCAACCCGGATCTGATGATCTACGTGCGTGCATCCGTGCCTACGCTCGTTTCGCAAATTCAAAAGCGTGGACGCGCGTACGAGGCAAGTATCCGTATTGACTACCTGCAGGGTCTGAACGAGTTGTACGAAGAGTGGATCAAGGACTACAAGGGCAAACTGCTCATCGTGGATGGCGACAAGATTAAGTTCGGCGAGAGTGCTGCAGACTTCCAGCACATTACAGACCGTATTGATGCTGAATTGTTTGGTCTGTTCCCATTTGAGCCGGCAGATACACAAGGTCGTGATATATGATTCAACGATTCCTCAACTGGCTGCAATACGAACGTCGCTACTCGCTGCGGACGGTGAGCGAGTACGGCGATGATTTGCGTGCGTTCGCAGAGTTGTTGGGCGGTGAGGAGAAGTTCGATCCGGCACGTGCAGACACAACAGATGTCAAGACGTGGATGGTGGATATGTTGGACGGCGGATTGTCGCCGCGAACAGTTAAGCGTCGGTTGTCGGCGCTTCGTTCGTTTTATAAGTACCTGCTCCGACAAGGCTTGGTCAAACGGGATATAACGCAAGGCGTGATTGCTCCGAAGACCGACAAACCGCTGCCCGTCTTCTTCCGCGAGAGCGAGATGGAGAAAGAACAGGCCATCGGTGAGCGCGAACTCGACGAGTTGATGCACAGCCCTGACGGCGAGGCGTCGCCGCGCGAGGTGTTCGAACTGACGCGCGACAACCTGATTATCTCGATGTTGTATCAGACGGGAATGCGTCGCGCGGAGATTGTCGGGCTGACGGATGGCGATATTGACCTCAGGGAAGGTGTGATCAGGGTGTTCGGTAAGCGCAGAAAAGAACGAGCCGTGCCTATAGGCGAACGGCTGTGCAGCGAGATAGAAGCGTACCAGGAAGTAAGGCTGGGATTTGAGTCGCCGGAGCATTACCTGCTCACGATGGTCAAACGCGACGGCAGTATAGGTCAGATGGAAGCGCAGTCGGTTTATCAGATGGTTCGCAGACGCATGGGCGAGGTATCAACGCTCAAGAAACACTCTCCGCACGTACTGCGCCACACGTTTGCCACCACGATGCTCAACAATGGCGCGGATATACGCAGCATACAAACGCTGCTTGGGCACTCCAGCCTGGCTGCCACGCAAGTCTATACACACACAACCTTCGAACAGATCCAACAAGCCTACAAACAGGCTCATCCCCGTTCGAAATGAGCGGCTACAGCCTGTAACTGCTTGAGAAATTCAGGATAACTTTTTGCAATACAATCCGTATCATCCACGACAAACCCTGCGGCAAGCAGAGCCATTGCCATTCGATGATCGTGACGGGTCTCATGATGTGCAACTGCCTCCAAGCGGTTGCACTCTTTGTATGCCAAGCGCTCTGTACCTGTGGCGTGCAGCGTGATGCCCAAACGCTCGCAGGTCAAGGCGATGGCTGGATAGAGATCCGGGCAATTGGTGAAATCAATTGCAATTGAAGATTGGAGATTGGAGATTGGAGAATGGAGATTGGAGATTTTGACACCTTGCGGCGTGAAGGTGGTAGTGACACCAAAGTGCTCGGCGTAGATGTCGGCAACGATGCGGTCGCCTTGCAGGCTGTTGTCGGTTAGTCCGTCAAGGAGCAGTTCACCGCCATGTATGGCAACGTATTCGTACCAAAACGCAGCAGCACTCCAGTCGCGCTCGATGGTATCAGCCAAACTTGGCTGATATGCTTGCGCCATCTTCCGCGACATCGTGATGTACGGCGATTCGTTAGCCTCAACCGGCACATTCACGCCATGCAGAATAAGTGCACTCGTCGTTTGTGTGGTAGGTTTACCCTTGCGCTCCATAAGTCGCGCGTCGCCGGTCAAGGTGATCGGTTCGCCAGGGTAGCATTGCGCGAGATGCACTTCAAGAAAACGCAGAGCCGTGCCGCAGTTCTTTAAGTATAGTGTTAGCGGCTCTTTTTCGTTCACAGATTTAGCTGATTGAACAGATTGATATTGACGTAAGGCTTGCAGCGCATCGTGGAGCACGCGCACATCGTCTGGCATATCCGCAGAGACCCGCAAAGACACCCCATTCGAGTCAAGCTCTTTGGGGCCCCCATATAGCGGATCTCCGTGGATAGCTTGCAACAACAACAATCTGTTGGCAATACTCTTCGATATAGGCAGCCGAATATTCACTATTAATTATTCACTGTTAATTAATATCCGGCAGCGGACTATAGTCGCGTGAGTAGCGCAGATGTTGCTCAATGTAGCCCTCGGTGAAATCCAACTTCACATCAGTGATCTCGCCCTCGGCATCGCGCTCAACGCAATAGACGGGATTGACGAAGCCTTTGTACGGCGCAAGGTTGAGTTTGGCGTAGCGCGCACGAATCTCCTCGTGGAGCGTGGGATTAACCTTCACGGCGTAGGTCTCTACCATCTCCTTGGCGGCAGGGTAATCGCCCTCGGAAGTGATGCGCTGGATCTCGGCGAGCAGTTTGCCATACAAGCGGCGTACACCTTCGTAGTCGTTGATGCGCAGGTAATGTTTGTCATCGCGCTGGATGATCTCTACTTCGGGTTTGTCATAATCGGTATGCATGAGCACCCAGTTTGCTATGAGCTGGCGATTACGCATGTGTGCCTCTTCGATGTCTTTGCCGGGCTCTATGCGCACGAGTTGCGTCATCGCGCCGTTCATCATCTGCTGGTAGTAACCGGCTTTGTAGGCTTCGGCGTTCGGCAGCAGACCGAGTTCAACGAGTTTCGGATCAGCGAGATAATACAATCCGAACAGGTCGGCACGTGCCTCTTCGATGGTCGAGGCGTGTTCCTTCAGGGCGTCTTTCGTTACGCCCGGCATCAGTTTACCGCTGCCGTGACCTACGCACTCGTGCAGGTCGGTGTGCAAGTCGCCGCACAAGGCGCCGTATTGCTCGCAGATTGCAAGGGTCTTAGCATCA
>CADBAZ010000143.1 GCA_902792835.1 uncultured Bacteroidales bacterium | reverse complement strand
ACAAGCATACCCATTTAACTGCACATTATTCCACCATCTTGCACCCTTTGCAAAATTACGCAATGGGTGCATTTTTTGAGTTTATGACAAGATATGGCATGACGCAACGCCAAAGCATGTAGTTCATAAGCATGTTTTTAATTTCGAGTGCAAAGATACAACAATTATCTAAAATATGCAAATACTTATCCGCATTTTGGTGCAAATTTGCACTAAATTGCGGTCTAAAATCCCCACTCATCATTCTACGCGAGGGGAAAACTTATATTGTACAGGGGTAGGAAGTGAGGTAATCCCTTCCGATATATCATAATCCCGATATATCGTCCTCAAGCGCGGAGCACTTTTGCTCCACGCTTGTTGTATCTTGAGAAACGTTATAATGCAAACAAATCATCCTTACTTGTCTGTATAGGTACAACGCTAAATCTCTTGATGTCCATCGTAAAATTCATATTCTATCAAATTTACAAATTTGCAGATTACAAAAATTTAATCTTCTACAAAGATGCGATAATTTACCAAATATGCAAGAAAAAAGTGAGATTTGGTACAAAATAATGCACTTTTTGCCAAAAAATGGCACGATAGCGTACCAAATGTACATCAAAAACATAGGATTTGGTACAAAATCGCCATGTTTTTAATTCTTCTTTTCGCACTATCCTTATTTCCACATCCCGATATATCGTCCCAAGCGCGGAGCACAATGCCCCGCGCTTGTTGTATATCACAAGCCGTGATGATCTCGGCATTTTTTATAGGTCAAGTTGAACTCAATTAAAGACAGTTACGCTGCTACAGCCGGTTGATGGTCAGCACGTACAGGGTGTCATCGGCGACACGGAAATGGAGATTCCAGCCGGCGTAGTCGATGCCATAGATGCGGTCGGGGTCGGAGTGGTAGGCAGGACGGGGATCTTGCTCAAGGATCTCCTGGAGTTCGGCTTTCGGTAAGCCTTTCGGCAGTTGCTCCTGCCAACAGACAGTGAGCAAGCGGCGGGGAGTGGTGTCCACAAAGCCGTCACGGGCATCGGGGTGGCTGTCGCAATAGCCAAGATAGGGTTTGATGTCGTAGATCGGCGTGCCGTCCATCATGTCCGCGCCTTCGACCACCAGCACAGCACCTTCTGCAGTGTGCTCAACAGCAACAAGCCGAACGGAGGTCAAACCCAAAGGATTAGGGCGATAGGGTGAACGGGTGGCAAACACTCCTACGCGCGTATTGCCGCCCAAACGGGGAGGACGGACGGTGAGTTTATTTGTGATTTGAGATTTGTCATTTGTGATTTGTGATTTTGGAAGAGCCTCGTGAAAGCCCCAGAGGAGCCAGAGGTGGGAGAACTCCTCGATGCCGCGGATGGCGTCGTCGGAGCGGTAAGGCGGACAAAACACAATACGCGTACGCAAAGCAGTGTGCTCGCGTACCTGACGAGGAATACCGAACTTGTCGGTAAACCCGTTTCGGGCAAAAGCTATGGGAGTGAGGGTGAGCATTTGTGATTTGCTATTTGTTATTGGTGATTTGTGATCTTAGAAAATAAACCTAAATAAACACTGATGCTGTCTATTGTCCGTCCCGGACTTGTGTCTTTGTCGTATAAGCCTCTCTTTCAAACAAGTTTGACGAGCGCCTTATCCGCCAAAGACACAACTCTCCGAGTAACAGACATCATCAGCAATAAACATAAATAAATTTCAATGGATCAATCGCTATGAATAGTACCTTAGCAAGCTAAAATTCACGTGCGCAGCACGGCAAATCCACAAGCAGTTGTTTATATATGTTTATTTTCTAAATACCTCAATGATCGTTTTTTCCACACCGGGAAAACATCCGAACGCGAGTGCAAAGATACAACAAATATTTGACATATACAAATTACAAGGTAAAAAAAATGACATAAGTAGCAAAAAAAACTTGCAATTGTCATTTTTTTTTTGTATCTTTGTAGCGCGTTTTGGTTAAGCCCTGCGCAAAAGCCTGCTTTGCTGGCACCCGAACAGATTCAACAAAATCCTTACACATATGTTTATCATTGGCATTGCCGGTGGCACCGGCTCAGGTAAGACAACCGTAGTCCGCAAACTTACAGAACGCCTCCCGAAAGGCGAGGTGGTGGTTATTCCACAAGACTCGTACTACAAGGACAGCAGTCACGTACCCGTTGAGGAGCGTCAGAACATCAACTTCGACCACCCTACGACTACATCACCTGTACACGTCAGAAAGAGACGGTTCATATCGAGCCGAAGGAGATCATCATCGTGGAAGGTATTATGGCGCTGAGCGACAAAGACTTACGCAATCAGATGGACTTGAAGATCTTCGTTGATGCTGACGGCGACGACCGTCTGATACGCGTCATCAGCCGTGACATCGTAGAGCGCGGACGTACGGCAGAGGCGGTTATGGAGCGTTATCAGCGCGTGCTCAAACCGATGCACGAACAGTTCATCGAGCCGTGCAAACGCTATGCAGACGTGATCATCCCGCAAGGCGGGCACAATAACGCCGCCATCAATATGATGGTGAAGTTCATTAAGCAAGAGCTGCGCGAAAGACGGAAAGAGCAGCAAGAGTAATGGTTAATGGTTAATGGTTAATGGTTAATGGTTAAAGAGATATGAAAAAAGTATTATTTACGCTATTGGTAGCGTGTGTATCGGTGCTGAGCTGGGCTGAGACCCCGATTGTAGGTGACTGGAAGACCGTAGATGACGAGACAGGCGAAACGATGTCTGTCGTTACCATCTACAAAGGTGCAGACGGACTGTATTACGGAAAAATATCAAAGCTCCTGAAAGGTTCACCTGATGCAGTATGCGTCAAATGTGAAGGCGAAGACCACAACAAACCCATACAGGGCATGAACATCATCCGCGGCATGAAGCTCGAAGACGGTGAATTGCGCGGCGGCACGGTTCTTGACCCGAACAACGGGAAGACCTACTACGGCAAGATTTATCTGAAAGACGGCAAGCTTGTGTTGCGCGGCTCATTGGACAAACGCGGTTTGTTCGGACGTAACCAGACGTGGCTGCCGGCTAAATAGTTGGTTTCGATTGCATCGAAACGTTAAAGAGTTAAAGGGGTAAGATGGTTTTGATTTCATCAAAACGTTAAATTAATTAGTAACTACTTAACGTCGCGCAGCGACCATTTTAACTATTTAACGTTTGCGCAGCAAACCATTTTAACTAATGAGGAACTATCCGCTATACTTGGCTCCGATGGAGGACGTGACTGATCCCGCGTTCCGGCTGCTTTGCAAACGGTTCGGGGCAGACAGGGTATATACGGAGTTCGTCAACGCCGATGCCATCGTACGGGACGTTGCTTCCACGATGCGCAAACTGCGCATCAACGATGCCGAGCGACCGGTAGCGATACAGATCTACGGTCGCGAGCCGGAGTCGATGGCGGATGCCGCACGTATCGTCGAGCAAGCCAAGCCGGACATCATCGACATCAATTTCGGTTGTCCGGTCAAGAAGGTTGCCGTCAAAGGTGCGGGAGCAGGGCTGTTGCGTGACGTGCCGAAGATGCTCGAGATAACGCGCGCCGTGGTGAATGCCGTCAAGACGCCCGTGACGGTCAAGACACGTCTGGGCTGGGAAGACAAACTGCTGTATCTGGATGACGGTACGCCGTTCATTGTTGATCTGGCAGAACGGCTACAGGATTGCGGCATTACGGAGTTAGCCATTCACGGTCGCACCCGTTCGCAAATGTACCGTGGCGACGCAGACTGGACGCTGATAGGCGAAGTGAAGCGCAACCCGAGAATACATATACCCGTCATCGGCAACGGCGACATCACCACGCCCGAGCGGGCAAAAGAGTGCTTTGAGCAGTACGGCGTGGATGCGGTGATGATCGGCAGGGCTACGTTCGGCTGTCCGTGGATATTTGAGGATATACGTCGTCACTTGGACGGTCAGCCGCCGATAGAACGCACGATGGCGTGGTGCATGGATGTACTCAAAGAGCACGTTGAACGAAGCATCGAGTGGGTTGGCGACGAGCGGAAAGGCATCGTACACAGCCGCAGTGCCGGACTTCCGCCAGACACGGATAGCGCTATTGCGTGCCGATACAAAAGAAGAGGTCTTTCATATAATGGACGAGATCGTCGAACAATACGGCTCGATAAACAACACAGATCGTGAGCATTAAGCAGTTCATAGACAAGTACGCACTGATCCTGTCGATGGTGATCGGCGCAGCGGGTTACCCGCTGCTGAGACACCTGACTCCGGTGCTGCCGCCGATGATCGGTGTGATGCTGTTCTTTACGTTCTGCAAAGTCAATCCGCTGGATCTGAGATTGCACCGTTGGCATTGGCTGGTACTCGGCACGCAGTTGGCACTTACCGCCGCGGTGTATTTCGGTTCGGTAGCGTTGTGCAAGCGTCTGGGTGCAGATGCGGAAAGCACGGCGATGATTAGCGAGGGGCTGATGATGTGTTTCATCATGCCTACTGCCACAGCCGCGCCTATCATAGCCGGCAAACTCGGCGGGAGCATACAGAACCTGACGACGTTCACCCTGCTGAGCAATGCAGCTACGGCAGTGATTGTACCGGCGTTCTTTCCGATAGTGCACCCCGAAGGCAATATGACGTTTGTGGCAGAGATGTTGCTTATACTACAGCGTGTAGCGCCGTTGCTACTATTGCCGTTCGTAGCAGCTTGGCTATTGCGCCTCGGCTACGATGGCGTGCAACGGCACAAGGGTTCGGACAAACGCTTCGAGCTCGCGCGCACATGGGCGCAAATACCGTTCTATATCTGGACGTGCACACTGGCGATACTGATGGGCGACATAACATACAATCTGGTGAACGCGGAGTACAGTTGGTGGTCACTTGCCGTACTGTTTGTCGGCTCGCTCATAGCCTGCCTCCTGCAATACAAACTCGGGCAACGGATAGGATTCGCCTACCCTGCCCCAAGCAAAGGCAAGGAGTACAAAGACGTAGTAATCAACCCGGCAGCCGTACCCACCACGATGTCCGGCGTGAGCAGGATAACAGCCGGACAAGCCTTCGGGCAAAAGAATACCACGCTGGGTGTATGGATGTGCCAAGCGTTCCTCAACCCGCTGAGTGCCATCGGCCCTGCCGCCTATATAATATGGCAAAATGCATTTAATTCCGCGCAGCTTTACAACGCGGCGAAGGGAAAAAGTTGAAAGAGATACGTATCATATCACCTGCGGGAGCGTTGGATGCAGATTTCACGTTCCGAGCCGCTGAGCGGTTGAACGCTCAGGGGTTTGATGTGCATATCGCTCCGCACGCCATCGGTCGCTACGGACGGTTTGCCGCCACGGCGGAAGAGCGCACGGCTGATGCCGTGGATGCGCTGACTGCCCCTGAGGTAGGCTTGGTGCTCTGCACACGCGGTGGCTACGGAATGCAGCAGATCATTGACCGCATCGAACAAGGCGTACGCTCACGCGGCTACAACGGTGCTGCAGTGTGCGGGTTTTCGGATATCACCGAGCTGCACCAACTCATTGCCCGTCTGGGCGGCAAATCGATACACGGCATTATGTGCAAACCGATAGCCACCCTGACCGACGATGCCGAGCCGTGGTTGGCTTTGCAGAGGATGTTACGCGATGAGGCGTGCAACTACACGGTTGCTCCATCGCCGCTGAACAGGGAAGGTACAATCAGCGGCGTACTGCGCGGCGGGAACATGGCAGTGCTGTGCGGCTTGAGCGGCACGCCGTACGATATACGCCTGAGCATTGAGCAAGACCGGCAGGAAGGCAAACGCACGATCCTGTTTATCGAGGATGTGAGCGAACACCACTACAAGATTGACCGAATGATGCACCAACTGCGCCTCAGCGGAGTCTTGGATGGAGTTAGTGGAGTAATAGTCGGACAATTCGCCGACTGCGAGGATGATCCGGAGATGGGTTGCACGCTGCAAGAGAGCATAGCAGCGGTGCTCAGCGAGCAGAACTATCCCGTACTGTTCGGTTTTCCGGCAGGGCATGTGGCTCACAATATGCCATTGCCCTTCGGAGTTGATACCGAACTGACGGTGACAAAAAAAGCAGGTCGATTGACCTGCGCTGCGCTCCCTCTAGGACTTGAACCTAGGACCCCCTGATTAACAGTCAGATGCTCTAACCGACTGAGCTAAGGAAGCATTGCTTTTTAACCAAAGCGGCTGCAAAGGTACAACAAATTTTTGAAATATGCAAATTTTTTGCTAAAAAAAAGCACAAATACGCAAAAACTATAGCAATTTGTAATATATGAAACGCATTTTAGGTTTAGGAAACGCCCTTACGGACATGTTAATGCAGGTGTCTGAAGACGATCTGCGCGAGCTTAACCTGCCCAAAGGAAGTATGAATCTTATTACGATGGAGCAGGCTCAGATGATCCAGATGCGCTTTGCTTCCGTCCGCAAGCACATGGTAGCCGGCGGTTCGGCAGCGAACACTATCTCCACCATTGCGGCTCTGGGCGGCAAAGCTGCCTTCATCGGCAAGATCGGTGCAGACGAAGTGGGCGAGTTCTACCGCGACGACCTCGTAAAGAACGGTGTCAAACCCCTGTTGCTGACCGATCCGTGCTTGCTGTCAGGATGCTCTATCGTGCTGATCACGCCTGACGGCGAGCGCACCTTTGCCACCTATCTCGGTGCATCGGCAGAGATGAAAGCCGAGGACATCAACAAAGAGGCATTTATCGGCTACGACATCTTCCACATCGAGGGTTACCTTGTGCAGAACCACGACCTGATAGAGAAAGCCATTCGCCTGGCGAAAGAGTCAGGCTGTATGGTCAGTCTTGATCTCGCGTCGTACAACGTAATCAACGAAAACCATTACTTCCTCAAGGAACTGATCCGCAAGTACGTGGATATCGTTTTCGCCAACGAGGACGAGAGTTTCGCTTACACCCACCTCAACCCCGAGGAGTCGGTCGATAAGATGGCTAACGAAGTGGATATAGCTGTCGTTAAGGTCGGCAAGCGCGGCTCGTACGTTCAGCAGGGCGAGAACCGCTACCATATAGGCGCAATCACGACCTCATGTACCGACTCAACAGGCGCAGGTGACCTGTACGCCGGAGGATTCCTCCACGCGCTGTCTGACGGCTTCGATATCCACAAGTGCGGCGAGATAGGTACGATTGCCGCCGGACGAGTCGTCGAGGTGATCGGCACGAAGTTGAGCGAAGAAAACTGGGACGAGATCCGCCGCATCTGCGCCCTGTATCGCGGGTTTATGATGAAATACACCGTATAAAATCAGCCAATCTTGGCTGATAAACAACTGATAGCATGAAAATACTATACATAATTTACCAATATCTGATAGCCTTACCGATCTTTGCGGTAAT
>CADBAZ010000142.1 GCA_902792835.1 uncultured Bacteroidales bacterium | reverse complement strand
TGTGTCTTCATAAAATAAATATAATTGTTTGCAAAGTTACAAAAAATATATGACATTTGCAAATGAAATTGCTAAAAATGTACGAAAGATATGCGAGAATGTACGAAATTTAACGGAAAGCGCAATAAAGAGGCGAACACCTGTCGCAAAAATGCGGCGGAAAGAAACGACTGCAGCGCATGCTCGAATCTACTCAACTCCGTACAGCCAATCGGTGTAGCAGCGTGGGCAGGGGATGATGTCAGTCAGGGCGGCGGATTGGTGGGCGTTGAGGCGGAGAGCAGAGGTGGAGAAATACTCGTCGGCAGCGGATTCGACGCCGAACACACCGTCACCCAGTTCGATGACATTCAGATAGACCTCCAAGATGCGTTGCTTGCCCCACAGGAGTTCGATGAGCACGGTGAAGTATGCCTCAAAGAGTTTGCGCGTGTAAGTGCGTGAGGGTGTGCAGAACACGTTCTTAGCCGTCTGTTGGGAGATAGTGCTGCCACCGGCAACGATACAGCCCGAGCGACGGTTGCGGTAGAAGGCATCGAGCATATCGCCAAAGGAGAATCCGCCATGGTCGTAGAAGTGCGCATCTTCGGACTCGATGACCGCGCTGATCAGATCGGGGGAGATCTGTTCAAGGGGCACCCATTCGTGCTTGAGTTCGAGGCGTTCGCCACGGCTGAATGCCTCCGACTGGCGGAGGAACATCAGCGGCGTGTAGCGCACCGGCAGAAAGCCGTACAAGACAACAAGCAAGATGCTCACGGCGAAGAATACCGCTACGCACGCAATGCAAATATTAACGAAGCGCTTTGCCATGGTCGTCAATCAATGTGCCGAAGCGGTCAGAGTATTCGCCAAACGAAGCAAAGAACACATGCTTGGTTTGTGCCTCGATGGAATAGAACAGCGGCGGAGTGAGTACGTGGTAATGTTTGTCCATGAGTCCGCGTTTGCCGTTGTAATCGACGTAGATGTAGCAGTCGGTTTCCTCGAAGATGTCGTCGCCGTCCTTATCCTTGCGACCGGTGTTATAATCCAGCGGCTCGATGCGCTTGTAGATAACGTGATAGACGAGCCGACCATCGTAGTCAAACAGCCGCTGAATGCCGTTGTGCTCGGTAGCGATCAATCCCTCCGACCAATCGACCTCGATAGCTTTGTACGCACCGCGAAGAACAGGCTTGAGGTTGTAGTCATACACTATACACTCATCATCCAAACGGGTGTTGTAGAGGCGATGGTTGTAGCAGGTCTCGATCTTCGAATAGACAGGCTCAAGCACCCAACAGCCGGCAGTATCGAGCAGACCGACATGATCATAATCGACACGGAGGACAAGGCTGTTCTGGTAGTACAGGTACTCATACTGATGGCGTGCGGTCAGTCCTGTGGCGTTGACCTGCGAGCCGTCGCGGCGGAAGATGAACAGCGAGTCATGGCGCGACATGATGCCACGGTCGCAGGCGAACTGCCAGGCCTTATCGAAGTCCAGCGGCGTGAGCAGTTCAGCGGTGTTGAGGTTGATGAACGCCCGGCGATGGTTCTTGGCAAGAATAGCTATCGTATCGCCCGGGGCTATATGCAGCCATTCGATACTATCGACAAGGATCTTGCCGGTCTCGGGATTGTAGATGTGCGCACCATGCTTGTAACGCAAACCGTTGCGACCGATCTCTTCGCCATACAAACGGCGTTCGATGGCTTTCGGGGCAGCGCGGAAACTCCGACAGAGCGATACGCCGACGGCGATGAGAATAACAGGCAGACAGACGAGCAAAACTCGTGAGGTGAGCGAACGTGCCTTCCATGAGGCAGAGATACGCGCCCGGAGGCGGAGGATTAATGATTTCATAATTTGTGATTTGAGATTTGTGATTTTTATGCAAAGGTACGACAAATTTCGCACATACGCAAGTATTTCGCACGCGAATGTACGAAATAGAAAACAGCGTGTATGAAGTTGCTTCACATACGCCGTTTTGTACAGAGGTCAGTAGTCTGTTGTCAGTAATCAGCAATCAGTTTTCAGAAGTCAGAGGCCAGACGATGAAACTGATGTTTTTGTACGGACGCTCGTCCCAGAGACCCATCTTTGTGCCGTTGCCTTCGGCATCCATGCTCCAACCTTGCGCCGAACTGCCGACAAGATAGATGGCGTTGCTGACGCCAATATCGACTAAGGCTTGGGCAAAGTCGTGAAGGGACTCTGTGTTCTGCGTCGCTACTACGGCTATATGTCCGTCAATCTCACACAAGCCGCGACGGATGGATTTGTTCTTGAGTTCGTTTTCCACAAGTTTGCCGTTGTCCACTAACGGGTATTGGCGGAAGAAATACCCACCATGCTCCGTGGCTTGTTCGAATAACGGGGAATTATCCGCCACGCCGACCGTAACCTTGCCGTCGATGATAGCGCAGTAGCCGCGTTTGCTCAATCCCCAACTCAGCGGTTGCCCGCGCAAGACGAATGCGCCTACGATCTTCTTATTGTCCGCACGCACGTCGGCAGCCTGGAAGAACAGTATATTTCGCTGCCGGTTATCCAACGCACCGTAGCCTATCTCCAGACGCGGTGTGCTGTTGAGCGGCACATAGATACGCAGCGGGATATCGTTCACCGTGGTGTCTTTGGTAATGGTTCCCGTAGCGGTTACGCTATCGAGCGATGCGAACCAAGTTTGCAAGGGATGCGCCTGAACAGCATCATTCACCGACGCACCCGTCTCCGGCTCAAACACTCCCTGCTCAGGCAACGGCTCGGGTGCTTTCCGCCACAGCAGACATACAACCGCCACGACGGCTGCGATGACTGCCACGCTGACTGCCACCACGCGCCAAGGGAAGGTAGGCTTGGGCTGCTGATTGCTGCCACCTATCACGCGAATCTCGCTATCTGATATGTTTTCTTCTTTCATCATAGACTGTTCTTCTCAATCAAATCTTTCAATGCCTTAAGTGCCTCTTTGCTTGCAGAGAGGGTGTAGCGGTTCTGCTGACCATCGACAAGGATGAGTTGCTGCTTGGGCACATGGATGTAATACACGTAGTTGAGGTTGATGATCAGGCTCTTGCCGATGCGCACGAACTGCCGACTCAGTTCAGGCAGTTGCTCGGCAATCATCCGCTCGACCTGCCCTAACTGATAAGTCACCAGCCGCATCTCCCCACCCGTCTGGAAGAAGTTACAGTAGTTACCGTCCGACGAGATGTAGAGGATGTGACTTGCCGCCACGCGCAGCAGGTCGTTGGAGGTCGATATGATCAGATGTGTATTCAGCATTGTTGCTTTTTTACGGGGTCCCCGACACGACTATTAGTCGCGTTGGGGAGAGCGGAGGCCTCGATGCGCTTTTATGTCGCCAGGCGACATCTGTAGCGCCGAGTA
>CADBAZ010000141.1 GCA_902792835.1 uncultured Bacteroidales bacterium | reverse complement strand
GACAAGGGAACACTCGTCTGCGAGTGGGATCCGTACAAGGCATCACTCGTTATCGAGCAAGCCGGTACACTCCGTTACCAGGACGTTATCGAAGGTGTAACTTGCAAGAGTGAGACCGACGAGCAGACCGGTAAGCGTGAGGTAAGTATCACTGATACCAAGGACAAGACGAAGATGCCTACGGCAAATATCGTTGACAAGGAAGGTAATATTCTGCGTTCGTACAACTTGCCTGTTAAGGCTACGCTGGTACACAATGACGGCGAAGAGGTGAAGGTCGGCGACCTGCTGTTCACCAACACCCGTTCGTTCGGTACTGCAGGTGATATTACCGGCGGTCTGCCGCGTGTAACGGAGCTCTTCGAGGCACGTAACCCGTCTAACCCCGCTATCGTGGCTGAGATCGACGGTGAGATCAGTTTCGGTAAGATCCGTCGTGGTCAGCGCGAACTGACCATCACCAGCAAACTCGGTGAGACCAAGTCGTACTTGATTCCGCTGTCGAAGCAGATCCTGGTACAAGAGGGTGACTATGTACGCGCCGGTGTACCTCTGTCTGACGGTGCTATTACGCCGGATGATATCTTGGCTATCAAGGGCCCGACGGCTGTACAGGATTACATCGTCAACGAGGCACAGAACGTCTATCGTATGCAAGGTGTGGAAATCAACGACAAACACTTCGAGATCATCGTTCGACAGATGATGCGCAAGGTCGAGATCATCGACGCAGGCGACACACGCTTCTTGGACAACCAAGTGGTTGACAAGCGTGACTTCATCGAAGAGAACGATCGTATCTGGGGTAAGAAAGTAGTTGAGAACGCCGGTGACAGCGAGACGCTCCGCGAGGGACAGATCGTTACCGCACGTCGTCTGCATGACGAGAACTCGACGCTCCGCCGCAAGGACAAGAAACTTGTTCAAGTGCGCGATGCCAAGAGTGCTACCGCCAAGCAGATCCTGCTCGGTATCACCCGTGCCGCTCTCGGTACGAAGTCGTTCATCTCGGCTGCTTCGTTCCAGGAGACTACGAAGGTGCTCAATGAGTCGGCTATCCAAGGCAAGATTGACTACTTGGAGGGCATGAAGGAGAACGTGATTTGCGGTAACCTCATCCCTGCCGGTACAGGTCTGCGCGAGTTCAGCAAACTCGTCGTACATAACTCCGCCGAATATGCTGCCATGCAGGCTGCACGTCTGGCGCAGGAGTACGATCAGAACAACATGATGGATCGTAATTACTAATTCGTCTATCGGATGTTAAATGGTTAAAGTGCAGGTCATCATGGCCTGCATTTTAACCAATATAACAAAGCAATGCTCAATCTTTTCCGCTCAGCGATGGTACGCAATGCCGGCAAACTCCTGTCGGCAAACGTTATTGCACAGGTGATAGGCATCCTTGTCTATCCCGTGTTGACGCGTATGTATGCGCCGGAGGATTTTGCGTTGCTTAATCTGTTCATGAGTATTAGCGGTGTACTGACGCTTATCGCTACGGCAGAGTACCAGTACGCTATCGTGCTGCCAAAAGCCGAGGAACATGCGCGCGCACTAACCCATGTGTGTCTGCTGCTGTTGTCTGCCATGACGTTGCTGACCTGCCTGTCGCTGCCTTTTGCCGGGGCAATAGCCGGTTTGTTCAAAGCTCCCGAACTGGCAAATTGGTGGTGGTTGATGCCACTGTCAGTGTTCTGCTTGGGTTTGTGGAACATCCTCAATTATTGGTATATACGCCGTCGCGCATTTACACGCATCAGCGGCTACCAGATTACGCAGAGCGTGTTTTCAGCATCGGGGAAGATCGGCTTGGGCTGGCTCGGACGGTTGCAGGGAGGAATGATTGTGGCTTCGGTCTTTGCTCTGCTTCTGTCTATGCTTATAAATGGGGCGTTGGCTTGGCGCAACTATCTGCGTGAACTCCTGCACCCGAATCGGTCAGATCTGCGTGCTGTATCGCACGAATATGCCAACTTCCCGAAGTTCAACCTGCCGCGTGCATTGGTCAACTCCGTAGGCATATCATTGCCCGTGTGGCTGCTGACACCGCATTTCGGCTTGTCGGAGATAGGGCAATTGTCCCTCGCCATGATGGCAGCGTTCGTGCCGTTGAACATTATCTCCCGTGCGTGTTATCAGGTGCTGTATCAACGTGTAGCTGAACTGGTGCAGAATAGGCTATCCGTCAGTCGTGTACTATGGCGTTTTTGCTTGTGGATAGCAGGAGCACTTGTGGTAGGACTAATTCCGGTATTTGTCTTTGTGCCGCAACTCGTGACGATCATCTTCGGTGCCGAGTGGCTGGAATCCGCTTACATTATCCGCGCCTTGTATCCGTTCATCGTGTTGACGCCTATTTGTGGTTCTATTTGTTTTCTGTCTGACGTGTTTGCCAAACAAAAAACCGCCCTCTGGATGGAGGTCGGTTATATTGCGGCATTGGCGTTGGCACTAGTTGCAGGTATTCACACCGGTGACTTCCTGTCAGCCATAGCACTCTTTGCGTGGGTGCGTTTTGCCTACCTTGCTATCCAACTGGTGTGGTATATCTTCTTGGTGCGGAATTATAACCGCACACTCTCATAAATCTGCTTAAGCATATTGCCTACTGTTGCATAGGAGTATTGTTGACCGATTTGACGAATCAAATCGCTATCATAGTCCGTGTGATGCTCAAGCATATATTCCATTGCCTCAGCCAGTTCGTCATCGTTACCCGGCGTGACGAGTATGCCGCAACGGTCATCAATCATCTCGGGTATTCCGCCCACACGTGTAGATATAACCGGTACACCTTTAGCGAGGCTCTCGGATAGCACTACCGGCGCGTTCTCGTAGTTCGATGGCAGGATAAACACCTGCGCCTTGTCGAACTCGTCTGATACTTGTCGGGGCGTCAACTCGCCCGTCCAGCGCAGCAGGCCTTTAGGTAGTTGAAGGCTGTCGGCAAAGGCGCGTACATCTTTATAATCCCCACCGGTTCCAACTAATACCAGTTGCCAATCCTGCCGTTTGTCTGCGAGTTGTTTAGCCGCCCGCAGCAGCCCTTTCACATTCTTCGCTCGCTCGTCAAAGCAACTCACGTGCAACAATATCTTCTTATCTGACTTCTGACTTTCTTCTTTTGTCTTTTGTCTTCCGTCTTTTGTCTGTTTATAGAAGAAATCATCCACCACATTATATACTTTTCTACAGTCGTTGTTCGTCACGCCGCAGGCTTGCATGGCTTCCTTCAGGCGGCATCTGCATAAACTGTCCGTTTTCGGGCAGGTAACCGCTCCAGTGCTCCACAATGATATAGGGTATATTGTATCGCCGCTTGAGCCACAAAGCAAGTGCTCCTTGTTTTTGTATGACGTTTAGTTGCACTACGTCGGGCAATCCCCATTCGCGTTTCAATTGCCGCCATTGATGCAGCATGTCGCGCCATTCGAGCGAATGGATGACACGTACATCCACGCCTTGTGCCCGCACGGCTTCCACGTGTTTCTGTACGAACAATCCTGCCATTGCGTCACGCTCCGACGGATACCACGGTGTCAGATACAACACTTTCATTCCTTCACTCCCGTATCTTCATCAGTTTCTCTTTCCATCGGTTGGCTGCCAGCAGCAATGCGAACGACGGACGGTAGAGTCTGCTCACGCTCTGATAGGTTACCGCGTGCGAGCCGAACTGCTTGTAGTGGTTGGCTATTCCCTCACTATCGTTGCCGCCCTCGAAGTCGAACTGTAAGTCTTTCTCTTTTGCCATACGGATTGCCTCGTCTGCCAACCGGGCGGATGCACCACTCTTGGCTGCTGATGGCAGATAGGCGGGGATGAGGTAATACAAGTACCGTCTGTCCCAAACCACAAACGCTGCGGCTGCAGTCTGATCGCCTTCGCAAACGCGGATGAATGTACCATGATTCTCACGGCGGCATTTCTTTTCCAACACAAGCAGGAACTCCCGCGAGTACGACAAGTGCTGTCCCCGTTCGCGCATACATGCCCTATGGAAACGGTAGAACTCCTCGGCTGTCATGTCGTAGTCTATCGTTAACCCTTCAGCTTTCTTAAGTTGACGTTTCTTGTTCTGCGAGAAGGCTTCTTCCGCCGATTCGATGTCTGTCAGGTCGTCTATGCGGTACGTTACGCGATCCTCAACCTTCATCCGCTGCTTACCAAACCAGTAGGGCATAGGGTTACCGATCGGATATTGCTGGTAGTAGTACGCTACGCCGAGCGCGCGCAACTTACGGGCTATCACCTTTGCCAGCCGCTCCTGCAACTCCGGCGAGGCGAACAAGTCATCATTCATCCACACGCCGCCAAACATCGTCATCTGCGGCATCACGATGAACTTGTACCATAGCCGCTTGCGAAGCAAGTAAGGCATAGCCGCCACCACCTCGTCTGTTGGACAAGAATCCGTGTCGTTCCGTGATGATCCGTGTTCGTCTTTCAGTTCGCTCTGTGTCACCAGCATTACCTCCCACTCTTTGCCGGCACATACGGCTTCCAGCCACCATGGCTGTAGCATAACCGGCAAACCCGGATAACGCTTGCAGAACGCTGCATATTGCTCTTTCGGGGTCATAGTACATCGATTTAACCCTGCAAAGATACAAAAAATAAATGATATTTGCAAATATTCATGCCAAAATATCCGAATTATTTGCAAATCTGCAAAATTTTTCGTACCTTTGCACCCTCAA
>CADBAZ010000140.1 GCA_902792835.1 uncultured Bacteroidales bacterium | reverse complement strand
CGCACTCTGAGTCCTGCGTTCATGTGGGTGTAGCCTTGTGCGGAAGGAGCGATGCGGCAGGTTGTATTGAGCCACGTGCCTGCCGGCGAATGTTTCCATCCGCGACCGAGGTGCCAGCGACCGGCTTGTGAGGCTACGCCGTCAATCGTACAGTTGCTAAACACATAGCCGTACCTCGTAGCCGGTTCGGTTGCCGGAGCGATGATGACATCGTCGTTCTTGCGGGCGTTGTTGTATAGTAGTACGTTCTCAAACCAGATATCCCCGCCGCCGCAGATATAATCCACGGTACCTTCTATCCGTCCGTTGCCAAACCATCCGCGTTGGGTAGCTGCGCCGTTGGAGTAGTACGTGTCCTGATTTCCTTGCAGACTGACGTGCTGAAAGATGCTTTTGTCGCCTTGCACTTGTACGGCGATACCCACACCGTGCGCAATGCTGGTCGGATACGACACATCGCAGCGGATACTGAGATCTTGCATGTAGATATTATCCGCCTTGAGCACCAATGTCTCGGCGTGGTTCATACCCGATGCAAGCGGGTGGTTGACGATCAGCACGCCATCCATCGACTGCCCGATCAGGCTGATCTGTGCAGGGATAGGGGTAAGCGTCTCATGCCCTAAGTCATACGTGCCATTGGGCAGGAAGATCTTGTCGCCGTCCTGAGCGGTTGCAAATAGGAGTTGCAATGCAGCCCCGTCGTTGGCGCTGAGCACATAGTAACCTGCCTCGTTTCGCGCAGGGATGGTAGCCACGTTATATACCTTCACGCCGCGAACATGTTCGCCCTTGCGCGGTGTGAACGTGAGCGTAGTGGCTGCACCTTCATACCGATAGGTCGTCGGCTCGCCATCGGTAAGGATGTTCACTACGGCATTGCCAGCCACACGGACGGACAACTTGCCGCCGGTGAGGGTAAGCAGTTCATGATCCTCGGGGTAGAAGGAGCACTTTGCAAGGTCGTAGTAATAATAACTGCCTACGCTTGCCTGCTCGATTTCCGTTGCTTTGGCAAACAGGCTGATGTCAGCCGTTACAATTGTACCTTCATCGACCTTGAGTTCATCGCCGTTTCGCCATCCGCGGAACGCTTGCCCGGCAGGAACGGTCACGTCCGCCACGGTGTACTTGTAACGTAGCTTGGTGCCGATCTCCACCGTATCCCTGCCAAGCAGGGTGGAGAGGTAGTACGTGCCTGCCTCATCCAGATGAATAGTCCACACAGGAGAGCTCAGCGGCTGCATAGCGTAGTAGGGATCGGAGGTAGTTGTGCGGTCGTGCTTGCTCAGGATCAGCCCGCGCTCCTCACGAAACTCAGTGTAGAACGTGACGCTACAGGTGTCTATCACCCGGAATGCCAACTTGTTCTGCACATTCTTCACGCGCAGACAGTTCAGGTGCGACTGCCCGTTAATGGTTGATTTGCCTTTCGACTGCGCAACCATGTTACCGGTAGGGGTAAATATACGGTCATCGGCACGCAGCGTGTTGGCAGTCCAAACGCTGGTGCCGTTGTTGGTATATTCGTCTGCCGTGATGGTACAGCTGCGTTTGATAGTTATCAGGTCATCCACAGTCACACCCCACGCGCTGACTTGCATCAGCGCGCAGAGTATGAGGGTATATGTGAATCGCCTGCGTAACATGTTCAGATGCTTACTTAATCGTTTGTCCGATGGTGTTGTACTGCATGCCGTCACGGATGATGATCAGTTGTCCGTCACGCATGACTTTCTCAGCTTTGACAGCTGACTGCTGATTGCTGACAGCCTCTATTGCAGTAGTCTCAGGGGTGTACAGTACAGCCTCACCGAATCCGCCGCGTGCGTTAGCCTTACGGACAGCTATCAGGGCGTCATCAGGGAAGATCTCCTCAGCCAGCTGTGTACCGGTCATCATCATTGCATTGCCGTTCTCCGCCTCTACCAGGTAGATTCCCTCTGCTTCGATATTTTGCAGATCGCATACTGCCTGCTTGGCATCGTTGGCAGCGGTAGCAGCCCACTCGCCGAGGGTGTACTCCATCGTATAAGTCGCAGCCTCATCAGCCGTCAGAACGGTCTGAATATCCTGTGTGGCGTTAGCGTTCTTGGTATCAATGAAGGTCACTACGTTGCTTGCAGGTGTGAGAACAGTGCCGTCTGCCAGATGGGTGTTGTACTCGCCGAATTGCGGCCACGCGTTCGGGTTCATCAGCTCTTTCGTCCAGCGCTCGATCTTACTGCCGTCCGTGAAGCTGAACTCACCTTCGCTATAATCGACCAAGGTGTTGAGGAAAGCCACTTTCGGCGAGTTGTTCCATGCGCGGCCGAGCGATACGACCGGGCACTCACTCATGAGCGTACAGCCCTCAAACACGTAACCTTTGTCGCTTGCCTGACCGTTATTCGCCGTCAGTGCATCGCTACCACCGCCATTCTTCTTGCGCATCTCGGCATACAGCAGGTTGTTCTTGAAATACACACTGCCGTCACCGCAGATGAAATCGACAGCACCGTGGATCTCGCAATCCTCCATGTACCTGACTGCCCCCGGCAGGTTGCTGTAGTATGTATCTTGGTGGGACAGCAGACGTACGTTCTTGCATACGGTCTTCGTTCCCTGATCCCAGAGTGCTACGGCTCGACCGTTGTCATTCATGTAGTAATCAAGATCATTCTCGATCGTTAGGTCTTGCAGATAGATGCCGCTCACGTTCTTTGCAATGCGCAGGGTGGCTGTCTTGTCTATACTCTCGTTCTTAACGTCCGGAGCGTTCTTTATTCTCACCTCTGTCATCGACTGACCGATGATCGCTATGTTGTTCTTGCTGATGGTCGTCAGTACGGTCTCGCCCAGGTCGTACGTGCCGTTCGGCAGGAAGATCTTGTCGCTGCTCTCAGCCATCGCGAGCGTCAGGATGAACGCTGCTGCGTCACTCGACGGCACCTCATAATAACCTGTTGTCGTATTTTTCTCCGGGAATTCATTCACATTATATACGACTACCTTGTGGATATACTGCTTGGCCGTCCATTTGATGGTCAGCCAGCCAGCATTACCGGTATATTTAGCCGTCAACTCTGTGCCGTCCGGAGTCTCGTTCTTAACTACCGGATAGGTAGCCAATTCTTGCTCACTGTCCATCACTTTGACATCGCCGCTCTCCGAGTACTGGCACAGCGTCACTACTACCACCGCATTACCGGCTACTTTCACGCGGATTGAACCGTTCGCATTAAAGTACCAACCGTGGTTGTTATAATAACTGCCGTCACACACCTCTACCGTCTCGTGATCCTCCGGGTAGAAGATCGGGTTGGCGAAGTCATAGGTCTGTACGCTACCTATAATCACATCCTCGATCGGCGTCACCTTGGCTTGGATCGTCGTATTGCCATTGATGATATCGCCCACTTTCGCTTTCTTGTCGTTCATGTAGAACCAGCCGCGGAACTTATCTGTTGCTGCTATAGCCGGCAGGTCTGCCTCGGTGTAAGGGATAGCCTCAAGGGTTGCACCTTCGATGGTCTCGACCTTGCCCAGCACACCGCCGTTCTGGTCCTTGAACTTAACCGTGCAAGGCGTTACGTCACAAGCCTCTGCGAAGAAGTACGGCACGTACGTGTTACCTGCCACCTCAAAGGTCAGCGTACTTGCACCACCCGTGTAGGTGTACGTCACGAACTGATCGAAATGACCTGCCGTCTCGCCACAAGCGTCTTTGTTATTCACGGTCGCATAAGCCAGGCCGTCTTTCAGGACGCTGATCGGCGTGCCGCTGTACTGGCAGGCACCGATGGTGAACTTCACCGGGCCGTCAACAGGCACCGTGATCGTACCGCCGTATATACCGTGTTGACCGCCGTTATAGGTCGTGCCTTCGACAGCGACACCTGTAGGCAGTTGACCGTTTTCGGGAAGTAGCACTGTAAAAGGATTGTCGCGGAACTCAATCTTGAAGTCCACGAACGTACGGGCTACGTTCTCCTTGAACTCGATCTTGCTCAATACTCCCTCGGAACTTGTCTTACGCTCGATGTACACACCGGTCACCTCTGACGACAGTTCAATCGTCGCTGACCCGCCAAATTCTACATTTTCAGTGTCAGCGATCTTCTCTCCCTTGACAGGATTCTCTCCGTTAGCTTTCGTTGCGTTATATACAGAAACGGCATAAGCTGTCTGCGCTGTGCGGTTAGCGAATGTCAGTTTCAACTTACCTGCCACATTCGCTTTCTTAAAATATGCCCAACCGCCGTTGTTCAGCTTTACGCCTTTTAATCCGTTGTTCGTTCCGGCAGCGTCATTGACCTTACTGCCGTAATACAGTCCGTTGTCCGGATTAGCACTCGGAGCCTGCTCCGTGTAGTCCCACAGCAGGTCATTCTTGCCTGCCATCATAGTTAGGCTCGTCAGAGCCGCTAACATCAAAGAATAAATTTTTTTCATTGAATTTAGATTTATCGGTTAATATTTTATATTCTATAAAAAACGCTGCAAAATTACAAAAAATCGCGCACATTTGTGTGTAAAAATTCGTCAATTGCTTTCGTTAGAGGTCAACCATTATGTGCGGTTTATAACAGGACCATCACGGGACCATGTTCCGACAACCTTACCTTCAGAACAAAATCAGCCACTGCAACTGTCAGATAAAAAGGCCAAGATCCGAAGATCTCAGCCTTTGTGTTTAGAAAGGTTCAACACCTGTCGGTTAATCAGTGATAAGAGGATTCTCCGGAGTGACTGAAGGAGGTAAGATATCCGATGCGTTACCGCCAAAACCGGTACTTGCACAATAGATTGCTGTAGGCATAATGGCTGTCATTATGTCAACTTGCGGCTGGATATATTGTAACTTTTTCATATGCTTTCAGTATTTTC
>CADBAZ010000139.1 GCA_902792835.1 uncultured Bacteroidales bacterium | reverse complement strand
CAAATAAGATTAGGCAAACGGTTAGTGGAGAAAGCGAAAGAGCAATGAAAAAGTACATTCCTCATATCCTTGGTGCGATATTTGTGCTGGTCATCATCGGCGCATGGATGCTGATTGCGCACCTGGTCAAGAAACCAAGCGAAACGCAAGTGCCGTTTGTGGCAGCACACAATTACTTTTTGCGGAACGATGTGACCGAACCTGTGCCGGCAAAGATTGGTTCGCAGTGCGAGTTTGAACAGTATTTCGGCATGGCTGCATTCATGGGCAAGAACGGACAACCGACACCTATTGATTTTGAGACGCAGTTCGCGATAGCCGTCGTAATGCCGGAGACCAATCATAGCACCGAACTACATGCCGAGAGCCTGACTGATGACGGCCAAAAGTTGATATTTACCTATAGCGTCGGTGTCGCTTCTGGAGAAAATACTTGGACGCAAGTGCCGATGTTGCTCATTTTCGTCGATCGCCAATACGAACGTAATAGTGTGGAACTCCAAGAGAAAACAAACTAATTGAATCATTATGGAGATGGCACATCAATTTCTGTCCTGGATGGAAGGCGTATTTTACCTCCCGTTCAGCAGAAGAGCAAAAGCAATTACGCGAGAAATATAACTTTACCAAATATCAAGGAATATAAGGATAACACTCAAGCGAATGGGCTATCACATGACGAGAATATAAAATATAGTGATTATACTATGACACGCAAAGAAACAATCATAGCAACTCTTGCTAATCATTTTCTATGTTATATCTTTCCCGTAACGGAGAGTGTGATGGCGCACATGAAGATGGTGTTTTACCCGATGCTTTTGCTTAGCATCTATCTGTGCTTTTCGCGTCGTGACATCCGCGAGATAGGCGCACCTATATTTGGTGCATTGGCTGTTATGCCGCTCATCGCTACAAAGTAATTCCTTTTATTTGGTAATATAAGAATCGAATAACAACTATAAAAACAATAGAATTATGTATTCAGACCCTAAAGATTGTCTCTATTGCACCAACAATGAGACCTTGCACAATCTCATGATCGAGATTTGTCACATGCGCGTGTCGCGTGCGTTCCTGTTCAAAGAGCAGACCTATCATGGCCGTTGCCTGGTAGCGTACGATAAGCATGTGAATGACCTTAATGAACTGGATGACGAGCAGCGGAATCTGTTCATGGCGGATGTGGCGGATGTTACGCGTGCGATGCAGCAGCTGTTCAAGCCGGAGAAGATCAACTACGGCGCCTATTCCGACAAACTGAGTCACCTGCATTTCCATCTGGCTCCGAAATATGTGGATGGTCCGGATTATGGTGGTACCTTCCAGATGAATCCGGGTAAGGTCTATCTGACCGAGGCGGAATACAACGAGATGGTGAAGTCACTGCGCCGGGCTATCGAAAAACAATAAGCAAACGGATATGAAAAAACTATTCATCCTTGCACTAGCGGCATTATCGTTTGTCGCGTGCAGTAGACAACAAGCCCGTATGGACTATCCTCAGGCAGAGTGGGATAAAGCAGGAGAGATATTGATGCACACGCCGTGGGAAGAGTTGTTTGACGGTGTGGCACATCCGGCGGCAGGTCTATTCGAGGACTATTTCGATGTGGACGAGGCCGCTCGGGAACATCGTAACTATGCCAAGATGCTTGAGAGAAACGGCATACGCGTGCGTTTTGTCACCGACGTGCTTTACGAAACGGGTATAGATACCTTGCGCATGTTGGCAGCTGAAGGACTGCGGTACGACATCAGCGATAATTCCGACACAGACCTTGATGAGTCAGAGGCTTACAAACAGCAGATACTCGGGAAGATGAGCCGTTTTGACCTGTTGCGTTGTATATTGCTTCGCCCGACGATTAAGTTGCACAAGACGAATAACAACACCGGCGTGGAAGCCGAGTACATCCACGACCCGATGATGAACCTGTATTTCACCCGTGACCAAAGTATCACCACGCCGCGAGGACATATCATCTGCCGCATGAACTCCTCGCAACGCGCTGTGGAGACAGAAGTCATTGAGGTGTGTTACCAACATCTGGGTACTCCTCCGATCTTACGTATAGAAGGGGAGGGTAGGCTCGAAGGTGGCGATTATATCCCTGCCGGGACGATTGCTTTTATCGGTTGTGGCATGCGTACGAACGACGAGGGGATACGTCAGATTATGGAAGCGGATGCGTTCGGTCACGATACGATTGTCGTGGTGCGCGACCACAAGCGTTGGCAGATGCAGATGCACCTGGATACGCATTTTAACATCATCGACCGCGACCTGTGTACGATGGTGCGCAGCCGTCTGGAGGCACAACCCGGTGAACCTGAGTACAACACCTGTGACATCTACGTGCGTGCTCCGGGCGAGAAGGAGTACCGGTTGTGGCTAAGCAATCTGCCATTTGTAGAGTTCATATGCACTCGAGGCATGCAGATCATTCCCATCGACGAAGAGGATGAATTGCATTATGCCAACAACTTCCTCACTATTGCTCCACGGCATATCATGGCTGTTGGCGGTCAGAGCGAGACGTATCAGGAGCTCCTTCGCAATGCCGGCGTGCAGGTAGAATGGATACCGCTGGAGAGTCTGATAAACGGCTACGGTGCCGCGCATTGTATGACACAAGTATTGAAAAGAAAAAGGAATGAATAACGAAATCAAAACAAAAGAACTGATTCGCACGTCACAGAGTTGGGATGGCGTGCAGTTGCCGGAATTCCCGCAAGGGAAGCCTGAGTTGACAGTATTGCGCATGACGTTTCCCATAGGAGCCGTTACCGGCTGGCATCATCATACTGCCGTTAACTATGGTATCGTGGAGCAGGGAGATTTGACTATCGTCTGCCAAGACGGTAACGAACGTACGTTCCATGAAGGCGAGGCGTTGGTAGAAGTGGTAGGCACTATCCATCGCGGCGAGAACCGTGGCAAGAAGCCTGTTATCCTCAACATGTTCTACTTCGCCGCACCCGGTCAAGTACTAACCATCCAACATCCGGAGATTCAATCATTATGACACGCAAAGAAACAATCATAATTGGCTAAACAATGCTAATATGTTCATTGACGAATACAGAGAATATTGCCTTTCTCTTGGCGCGGATGTAGAAGAGAAAACACCGTTTGTGAAATTCAAGAACGGCGAAGGAGTGCTCGTTTTCTATGTCTGCGGGCACATGTTCGCGTTCTTCGATTGCAACGACTATCACGTCATCTCGCTCAAGTGCCAGCCGGAACGAATCGATGAACTGAAGGCGCAGAACGATTGTATCGGCAATCCCTACAATGAGTCGCCGAAACATTGGATAGGTATCGACCCCAATACCGCCCCCGATGAACTTCTATGCGACCTTACTCGCAATTCGTACGAGATAGTCAAAGCCAAACATAGCAAAAAGAAATAATAGAACAATGAAAAAATTATTTACCCTTGCACTGGCAGCGACGATGTTCGTGGCGTGCGGAATACAGAAGCCCATGACAGACGCACAATATGAGCAAAGCGTGCGCAAAGATATACCGTTTGCCGTGAGTGAGTTCAAACAGATTAAGCCGGATGTGTATGCGTTCAAATGCGACAAGAATGCGGACATGCTACCCGACTACGAGGTAGATAACGAGGGCACATCATGGATTTGGCGAACGACTTTCAGTTCGACGCATGCTGTACAGCCTCAGCAGTATATCTGGCGCAATGTGGTGATTAATAAACGTAACTGCCGCGTGCTGTGTATCGACCGCTTGCTTAAGGATGGCAAGACCTTTGGTTATGTATATGTGCTGCAAGGGGAAACCAAGCAAGTGCCTAATGGCTTCCATTGGGATGTAACCGACCAGCGACACATGCTCAATGTTGCACCGATACTGGAGGAACAAACGGATTTGTCAATCGAATTGCTAAAGACTTTGCAATAATATGGACTACTTAGCGTTCAATCAAGAGCCGGAGCAGATAAAGAGTTACCTGTTCGCCAATGGCTTCGTTTGGAGCGAAGACCAGCAACAGTTCCGACCAATTGGCTACGACAATAGAACTTAAATAGAGATTTGATATGATAGACCAGATTATTGATTTTAACAAGACATTCGTGGCGCAGAAAGGCTACGAGCAGTACATCACTGACAAGTATCCCGACAAGAAACTGGCAGTACTTACCTGCATGGATACGCGACTGACGGAGTTGCTCCCGGCAGCATTGGGTCTCAAGAACGGAGATGCCAAGATTATCAAGAATGCAGGCGGACTAATCATCACGCCGTTTGATTCGGCTATGCGCAGTCTAATAGTTGCCATTTATGAACTGGGCGTGGAGGAGATTATGGTGGTGGCGCACAGCCAATGTGGAGCATGTCACATGAGTTATGCGCATTTCCATCACGTCATGAAAGCGCGTGGCATCAAGGACGAGACACTCGATACCATCCGCGAATGCGGCATTGACCTCAACCACTGGCTCGAAGGTTTCCGCGACACCGAGACCTCCGTGCGCAAGACCGTCAAGACCATTCAGACTCATCCGCTCATCCCGAAAGACGTGATAGTGCGTGGCTTTATTATCGATTCCGTAACCGGAGAATTACAAGAGATTGTATGAAACGAGATTATTCAAAATGGTGTAGCGTGGCGCTGATTGCTGCCATCTATGCGCTAGCAGGTGTAGCCGGTTGGCTGCTGTTTAGTTGGCTAACGGCTCAGGCTATGCAGCCTATTTGGGCTTTACTCTTGGCTGATGTGCTGGCAACGGTTGTCGTATGGGCATTCGGCTTGCTGTATGAGAATGTGTCCGTCTATGATCCATACTGGAGCGTCTTTCCTCCGGTAGCTTTTCTGCTATGGGCTTTTCGTACCGGCGTATGGTCTGTCACGGTTATCCTGTTGCTCCTCGCATCCTGGTATTGGGGCTGGCGACTCACGCGTAACTGGGCGATAACGTTCAAAGGTATCGGTCATGAAGACTGGCGTTACACGAAGTATCGCAGCAAACATCCGTTGGTGTTCCATCTCATCAACCTCTTCGGCCTGAACATGATGCCGACATTAGTGGTCTTTGCCGCCATGTTGCCCGGATTAAAGCTGTTTGAGGAAACTATCAACTGTCAACTATCAATTGTCAGCTATATCTTTCTGATCTTCGGTTTCATCGTGTGCCTTGCATCAGCTACTATCCAACTCATTGCAGACAAGCAGAGCCATGATTTTCGTGCCGCCCATCCCGGCCAAGTATGTAATGTCGGTCTATGGAAACATGGTCGTCATCCGAACTACTTCGGCGAGATACAATTCTGGTGGGGGGTCTGGATCATGTATGCGTCTCAGAACGGCTTTGATATGTATATCGGTGGCGCGATTGCAATGACTGCACTCTTTCTCGGTATCTCTATCCCGCTCATGGAGAAACGCCAACTTGCCAATAAACCCGGCTATGCCGAATACCGTAAA
>CADBAZ010000138.1 GCA_902792835.1 uncultured Bacteroidales bacterium | reverse complement strand
CTGTTTGCAGAACAACGCATGTACCAACGCAAGCGGAATCTGCTTTACCACCTTGAGATGCTTGTGATCGACGAGATTAGTATGGTGCGCGCGGATGTGTTGGATGCGATTGATATGGTGTTGCGGCGATACAAGTACCGCAAAGACGTGCCGTTCGGAGGCGTGCAACTGGTGATGATAGGAGACTTGTTTCAGTTGTCACCGGTAGTGACGAAGGGCGATGACGAGGAGGCGATGGCGAAGTATTACGATGGGCCGTACTTCTTCCATGCAAAGGTGATGAAGGAGTTGCAGCCGATCTATGTGGAGCTGGATCATGTGTTCAGGCAACAGGATCAGGTGTTTGTCAATCTGCTGAATGAAGTGCGTGAGAATCAGTTGACTGCACAGGGTAGGGCGCTGCTGAGTGCGCGGTATAATCCCCGCTTCAAGAACACGGAAGAGGACTTCCATATAACGCTGACGACTCACAACCGGTTGGCAGATGAGTTGAACGAACGGGAACTCTATCGTTTGCCGGACGAGCCGCGGACGTTTGTTGCCGAGATAAAGAAAGATTTTCCGGCAAACATCTACCCTACAGAAGAAACGCTGACGCTCAAGATTGGTGCGCGGGTAATGTTTGTGCGAAACGACGACCATCGGGGTCCCCAAAGAAACCAGCGTAGCGTTTCGAATGGGGTGATAGAGAAACCGAGACGCTATTACAACGGCAAGATAGGACTGATAACCGATATAGATGGTGAAAAGATTGCTGTGCGTTGTGACGATGGTGATATTGAGGTGAACCGCATGGTGTGGGAGAACATCCGCTACCGCGAAGACGAGAAGACCGGCAAGATCGAAGAAGAAGTCTTGGGCACATTCACGCAGTATCCCCTGCGACTCGCGTGGGCAGTGACGATCCACAAAAGCCAAGGTCTGACGTTTGACAAGGTCATCATTGACGCGGCACGTGCTTTTGCGGCAGGGCAGGTCTATGTGGCATTGTCCCGTTGCCGCACACTCGAAGGTATCGTGCTCTCCACGCCACTCGATTATGTCGAGCTGGATAACGATCCGTCAGTGTTGCAATATACCGACAGTCAGCCATCCGTAGAGGTTGTCAATCAGGCTCTTCCAAAAGCACGTAAGGAATATGAACTGCAACTATTCAGCGCATTGTTTGACTTCCACCGGTTGATTTCGCTGGTCGAGCAGATGCGCAAAGTGGCAGTCACGAAAGTGTCGTTCAACATGGAGACATTGCCGTTCTTGGAGGAACTGACGCCCCAATTCTCCGAATGGCAATCGGTGGCAGACAAGTTCCGTCCACAACTGACGCGACTGCTCCTGTCTGCTGCCAAACAGCAGCTAAAGGAACGTTTGGATGCCGCGTCCTACTATTTCCTGCCATTGCTTGGCTTGGTTGCCGTAAAGGTTGCCAACCACCCTTGCCGAAGCAAGAACAAAGCTGATGTATCCGATTTCGAACCGATGCTCAATGACCTGTTCCTCGTGCTGCACGAGAAGATACACTTGATGCAATCGCTCATCAAAACCGATGATCCATCGTCCGAAACGCTGCTCCAGGCACGGAACAATTTCGTTGCTCCGATGGCTGAATTACAGCCACTTATGGAGAAACCTCCGAAGAAAACGAAGACTCCCAAGCCTCCGTTCGTTCCGCAAGCGGCATTTGAACGCTGGACTGTCGAGGACGACTTGCGGTTGAATGTGCTGTTTCATCAGGGCACGACTGTTGCTGACATGATGCGCGAACTCTCACGCTCCCGCGGATCAATCAACGCGCGTCTGAAAAAACTGCACCTCAAGCCGTAATGATGGGGCAACTTCATCGGGCTGCTCTGCGGCACGATCCTCAAACTCATCTGTTGCGGACTCATGACAACCGCTCTCACCCAAGCTATCTGGTAATGAACCCAAACATATATTAACCTCAAAACCCAAACAAGTATGCTGACACTTCTTTTTTCTCTCATCACCTTGCCGTACGCTCCCAATGCGCTGGAGCCGGTCATCAGTCAGGAAACGATTGAGTATCACCACGGTAAGCACCTGCAAACCTACGTCGATAACCTCAACAAACTCGTTGCCGGAACGGAATACGAGTCTATGCCGCTGGAGCAGATTGTCGCCAAATCGCAAGGTGGCATCTTCAACAATGCCGGGCAGATCTTGAACCACAATCTCTACTTCCTCCAGTTCAAGCCATACACCAATGACCAATCACAAATGACAAATGACAAATTGCCTATAATGAAGGCAATTGTCCGCGACTTCGGCTCGTTCGAAGCCTTCAAAGCGGAGTTTGAGCAGAAAGGCACTACGCTCTTCGGTTCAGGTTGGGTGTGGCTCGCAGCCGACAAAGAGGGTAGGCTGGTCATCACTCAGGAACCCAATGCCGGAAATCCTGTCGCCAAAGGCCTGAAACCCCTGCTGACGATGGACGTCTGGGAGCATGCCTACTACATTGACTATCGCAATCGTCGTGCGGCTCACCTCCAGTCCCTCTGGCAAATCATCAACTGGGACGAGATTAACCGCAGATATACAAACAAATAATCTAACTTATTAAAATCGTATACGTATGAAAGAATTAAAGGGAACAAAAACCGAGCAAAACCTCATGGAGGCGTTTGCCGGTGAGTCTATGGCTCGCAACAAGTACACCTTCTTCGCTTCCAAAGCCAAGAAAGACGGTTACGTACAGATTAGCAAGATCTTCGAAGAAACGGCTGCCAACGAGAAAGAGCACGCCGAACTCTGGTACAAGTACCTCAACGGAGGCAAGATCAGCGACACCACAGCCAACCTCGCAGACGCTGCTGCGGGTGAGAATGCCGAGTGGACGGACATGTATGCACGCATGGCTGCCGAGGCTCGTGCCGAAGGCTTCGACGAGATTGCCGAGAAGTTCGAACAAGTAGGAGCTATCGAGAAACACCACGAAGAGCGTTACCGCAAACTCCTCAAGAACATCGAGGACAAGGTTGTCTTCTCCCGCGATGGCGATTGCATCTGGCAGTGCTCCAACTGTGGCCATATCGTTGTCGGCAAGGCTGCTCCGGAAGAGTGTCCCGTCTGCCACCACGCCCAAGCCTACTTCCAGCTTCTCGCGGAGAACTATTAATCTAACTCACCAAGCGCGGCATTCATTTTGCCGCGCTTGTTTCGTGCAAAACAAATCCCGCAATTTTGGCGCAAGCCCTCCACCTCCCGTGCCTACCCGTTGTCTTTCGACAAGAAATCTGCAGCCTACCAACGGATGTTCCATGCCCTCCTCAACAATATTAATGCATGAGTCGTCAGCCTCGCGCTTCTTTCTCACTTTCTTCCATTCTCCGGGATCGTATCCCGCGTCACTTCGTCCATTACGTCCAAATTGTATTTGGACATCATGTGTTGTCTGTTTTGTGTCCTGTGCTCGCGATTTCTATGAGCGAGAAAGATTCTTCCCTTGCTCCGACTATTAGTCGGCATTGGCATCGTTCATAGCGTTGGATTTTTTATATTTTGTCAATTTTCCCGCATGACATGCGGGTATCCCTCATCCGTATGTTCATTATTTCGGATTTTATCCGAATCCTCTTTGTTAAGTGCGCGAGTCG
>CADBAZ010000137.1 GCA_902792835.1 uncultured Bacteroidales bacterium | reverse complement strand
ATTGACTCTATGCCTGATGTGGCAATGGCATCAGCCGACTGAATATGACCGTCGATCAGGAATCGCGGATCGCGGCTGTTCATCAGCGTCAGGAACAGCAGCGCATCCGCTTCGGGAGTGAACTGCGAGGGACTGCCCGGGAAGAGGATGACGGGTGTCGAACAAGCCGCATGGATGGCTCGAACGACTGACGCACAGTCCGTAGCCGTCGAGCCGCCGACGAAGTAAAAGTCGAAGCCGTCACAGATGGTCGATGCATCGAACTTGTCGGGGTCAATCAGTCGCACGAGCATCTTTTCGCCTGCCTTTGCGCGCTGCAATATGGAATCCAGAATGTTCATTTGCTTAGTCAAAAGTTTTTACAACTTGAAATTTACAGGTACCGTATATTTGACGCGTACCGGTTTGCCCTGCTGCTTACCGGGTTTCCATTTGGGCATTAAGCGCAGCACGCGCACAGCTTCCTTGTCTAACGATGCGTCTCCGCCGGATCTCACGACCTGAATATCGGTGATGGTGCCGTCCTTTTCCACCACAAACTGGCATAGTACCCGACCTTCGATGTTGTTTTCCTTCGCTATCTGCGGATATGTGATATTATCTTGCAGGAACTTGATCAAAGCTTCAGTCCCGCCGGGAAACTCCGGCATATGTTCTACAACGATGAACACCACATCTTCGCGCGACTCCGGCGGTGTATCACTACTTGCCGGCTTAACATAGCTTTGCGCCGGAGCAGTCACGCTTACCGGCGGAGTGGGGTCGGGCTTGGAGGTGAACTTGGGCGTAAAATTATGCTCTATTTTTATAGTGGCGGTGGAAGCAACAGGCTTGCCGTTTACCTTCGCCGGAGTACACTGTAGCGCCTGATCCACCAGCGTCTGCCAGAACTCTCTAAAGTACGGATTATACTTCGCCTCAATCACACGATTAATCTGTGCTGACGTGATGAGTCCCTTCTTGTAGTTGTATGACCACGTCGCCGTCGGACTGCTTGTGGTAATCCGGATGGCACCGCTCTCGTCTATCGAACAAGGGATATTGAGTTTCAATACGAAATAATTGATCGCTGTATTCTTAAAACTGATAGCGGGGGCATTGAAGTGCTTCTTGAAATAACTGTTGACCGTTTTTTCTGCATTCTTTGCCGGCAAATATTTGGCTTTGCTTCCGTCTTCGTTGAAGGCGGTTATGCTGACATCGTCCTTGTCGTATTCGGCACGTAACATAACGCTGCCCGAGGGATAAAACACTTCCTTTGTCTTGAGTTTCGGATACCACGTTTTATACTGAAACTCATACCGGGCTTCCACTTTTTTCTCGCTGTTATACGTCTCAGCCGACACAAGCTTGTTGTCGTCCCAAACCTGCTTGATACGAAGACTCTTGCCATCTTCGCCCACATACATCTGGTTACCCGACTTGGTCACAAGCTCAGCACTTTGGATATGATAATTCACCACATTTACCAACTTCCCTGTCCCGCTGTCGTGGATCAGGAGCATAACGTTGTTCTTATTCCGCCTCACTAACGCATAATACGGGGTGTTGCGACGATTGCGAATAAAGAATTGGTAAAAGGTGCCCGCCTCTTCACCATTCGACAAAAATTCGTTTTCCAAGTCGCCCGTACAGAACAATGTGTCGCCCGACTGAGCACACAGGATAGGGGAATAATAGACTTGAGTAACCAACGGCAAACTATCTACGAGTTCAAAATCCTCTACCGTTTGCTGCAATACATCCCCGTTTGCCGTGAACCATTCCCGAACGGCACGCAACAGGTCGACGTTGATATTCATCGCAGAGGTGCCGGAAAAATCGGGATGCATCACACTCCCTGACGTGCGCTTGGTTACGCTTGAGGTAATCTTGCTATCGCGAACGCGAACGGTCTTGTCAGCATAAACAGTGTAGTACACTTCAAAACTGAATGTATTCATTATATACGCATCAGGCAGCACAAACTGCTTGCTGAAGGTTTCCGATACCTTATCCGCACTCGCATTCCTGCTGGAGTCTGCAGGTTCATTCTGCGCAGTTGCCACCGAACTGCACATCATGAATACCAAACACATAAGAATTGTCTGTCGTTTCATAGCCTTATAGATTTTTTAGTGATTTAAAGTCTTCTGTTCCCAAATTCTTTTGCGCCTGCAAAAATACTAAAAAAAATCGACATTTGCAAATATTTGTACAAAAAAATTGAGGCGTGAACGAGGGTTTTTCAGTGCCCTCTTCATCGCTTTAATCATTTTATTGGTTATTGGTTAGAATGTTATGCCTGTACGGAGGACAGCCTGCCACGTATGGCGGGATGTGTTGGTATAATAGAGATAGTCGGCGAGGGGTTCGACGAACCACGACAGGCGTTTGGTGATGGGGAACTCGTAACGGACAACGGCGCCGGTGGTGAGTACATCCTCGGTGAGCAGGTCGTAGAGCGCTTGCCAACGCGGTTCGGGTTCGGGGCAAGAGGTGTTGGAGGCATTGTAATCCATTAAGGCGCCGACCGTCAGTTCGCCGAACGGAAGAGCCCATGTGTAGTTGCCTTCGGCACCTATATGCCAGCCGTTCTCGGAGTAGTTATTGGCGGTGGTGAGCAGGGTGTAGGTGTTGTTGACTGCCTCGCCGTAGATATACTGCTGTCCGCGACGGAGTTGTGTACCGGCTTGCAGCACAGCCTGCCACGCTTCGGCAGTATAGCCGACCGTGGCGTCAATGGTGTGTGTGCGGATGCGACCGATGGGGATGAAGGTGTTGTCGTGGAGCTCCTTGGTGACGCTGAGATGACGGTAGGTCGCCATAGCGAGCCAGCCGCCGCGTAGTGGCAGCATAGCGATGCCTGCACCGGCGGTAAAGCCATGGTAGTAACTCTCCTTCTTGCTGCCCGAGAACCGTGTGTAGGCACTACCCGGAGCGATGAGGTGGTAGATTTGGCTCTCGCCGAGTTCGCTGTAGAACTTGATCTCGTTGTTCTGCTTGTACCGTCCGCCTTCGGCGAATGCCATCCACGTAAATCGTTTGCCCACGTACCCTATACCGGCATCGACGCGCAGGTCAGCGACCTTGTTCTTCGGTCGCGGGTCAACGGCGCGGTAACTCTGCAAGGCGCGGAACTGCAGCGCTGCGTACCAAGCTATATGGTTCTTGCGCATGCGGTAGCCGCCGCGGAAGAAGTAGGTCTCAGAGCGCAGACCTCCGCCTACGGTATCCACTGTGAGGTAGGGGTAGAGCAGGTCGTAGTCGGCGTTCTCGACAAAGCGGTTGCCATGGCTCTGCTGCCACGAGTACGACGCCACACCGAACACGCGGCTGACCGAGTCGATGTCGTGCACCGATGCCGCCTGCACACTGAATCCTCCGGCGCGGTCACCCTCGATGGCGTAGGTCGATTGACCGTAATGACCCATCAAGCCGACCTCCGTTTTGGAGGAGTCGGCGAACAGCGTGGAGATTATGAGCAGAATTGCGAACATTTCTTATTTTTTCCAAAAGTGCGGATCGGCGGTTTGGGACATGAGGAAGTCATCGGAGGAGTTGTTGGTGTCGATGAGTTTGCCGTCATCGCCCTGCTTGCGGCGTACGGATTTGCCGAAGCGGGTCTTGTCGCT
>CADBAZ010000136.1 GCA_902792835.1 uncultured Bacteroidales bacterium | reverse complement strand
ATAAGCAAAAAGTTAAATGGACAGTAATGTATTTTTCTTTAATATTATCGCATCAGTACTAGAAAACAGTAAGTTCAGAAAGCATAAAATTGTAGGAAACATTTCGGAAATTTCGTCCCTAAATTTGCAATTCGTCAACGTTATTTGATTCTGCGTAAAAAAAATTACATAAAAAGTTGATTCTGCGTAAAAATTCGCATGCGTGTATTGCGTATGTGAAAAAAATTTCGTAACTTTGCAATTCATAACATAAACACGAGCTAAACACGAGCCTTCTGGATGCAAAATAAGTAGAGCGAAAGTAGGCACGTGGATGTAGCAATTAGTAATTTTGTAGCGATTATAAGCCCACCTTAACATGAACTAACACGAAATACTTGGTATTAGTATTAAGCTATTAAGCAGTATTAAGCAATAAAGGTATTAGAATTAAACAAATTTCGGTTATGACTATGAGAAATTATATACTTAAAAATCGTTTTTGCACGCATGGTGTGCAAATGTTGCTATTGTTGGCATTGCTGATGCCGACGCGTATGTTCGGTGCAGTTTATGATTTCACTCCGACCGATGGTGGTCTGGTGGTTAATCTCAAATCGGGTGACCAGATATTGCTGTCCACGATGGTTGATGATGACAACGATCCTGCCACGCCGCCCGTGGAGTATTTCGTATGCCATTATCCGGGTTATACGGGTGGCTATTTTAACTACACGAACTGGGATGGCGAAAAAGGTAATTTCCTAAAGTTGATACCGCAGGACGCAGATGCTACTGAGCCGGGTGCGGTTTCTATTTGGACGATTGGTGATCCTGTGACGTTCATAAATAGCGGAAAAAGGTATCCCTTGGACGGTATAGCGTATACGATGTGGGGTACCAGTGACACCAGGTTCAACCCCAACGGTGAGTCCTACACCCTGCTCACGTCTTCAGGTAACTCGTTTAAGTATCAAGGCGATTTGACCAGAGAGACTGATAATGTTAACATCTGTAACGCGATCTTTGTCGTGCCTACCAACCGTGAGACGGTTACTTCGTTCGACCCGAACAGAACATTAACAGCACAAGGTAGAACAGATCAAGATGCTCAAGGTCGATTCAACGGTGAAAAGGGCTATGGTTTCTTAGGCATGCCCTATCGTGAAGTGTATTGGCTGGATATTCCCCGAAGCAACGGTCCTGTGTCTTATATCAATGCCTCGGTGGTTGGTTTCAACAAAACGCTAAACGAAATAAATTATAGTAACAACGAGTCAAAGGCTAAACCAGGTCAGGCATTGTACGCTTTTGGTAATAAAGATAAACACCATGCTACTCCGCGTACGATTTTCCGTTTGTATGTGTTAGACGAGCCGGTTACTTCTACCTGCGCTGATTCGTATTATTTTGCGTACGACGAGCAGGATTTTAAAAAGTACAACAAAAACTTTGCCGTAACGCCTGCAACGTACACCAAACAGAAGAAGATCTACACTATTGACCGACTGATGTGCATGGAGCGGCTTGGGGAAACCAACTACTACCTTACCGATTATATGAATGTTCCTGAGCCGGACAGTACGTATTATTACGTAGGTTATCGGAACAACTATTGCCATACGGACAGAGGTGACGCATTCAACTCGCAGTTCAAGAATATCGACTCATTGAAGATTCACTATCTGGGTCTTAAGGCTCCTCGCGGTGCGTACGGACAGATGATGATCGACGTGACCCAAACCGGCAAACAGAACCTGGGTGTGGAGTTCCAGCCCGGCGGATACTTCCTGCGTACAAACACAGATCGTAACATCCGTTTGATTCCGAGTGCGGACTACACGACCTGGACGTGTGAGGAGATGTGGCATATCACCAAGGAGTGGGCTGCCCTGACCATCAAAGCCACGATGTTCACCGGTTCGGAGTTCAGCGAGACGGACCCGGGCGCAGATATTCCCGGCTGGAGTAAAATGATACGCGGTACGGATGTGCCTGTCGTAGGCGGTGGAAGTATTATCGGTTGCGACGGTTGGGCGCGTATCCACGTTAACAGTACCGATTCGAATGGCCACTTGGAGTTTGTGCCCGCCAACCATGACCGGCATATTCACTACAACAACAACGGCTGTATAGGTGACACCATTGCCGACCAGTACCCGATGTACGGTGAGAATTCCGTTACTATCAAGGAACCGCGTCTGGTAGGCGGATTTGAGTTCGAGGAATGGAACACGGCTTCTGATGGTTCGGGTGACAGTATTGCTCCGGGCACCTTGCTCAACCTGAACGCCGGCACCACGACGTTGTATTGTATCGCCAAGTACACCGGCACAATCCATGTGGCGCTCTCGTTCGTGAAGAACGACGGCAAGCGCTATTTCCTTACTCACCCGGGTACTGCTGCGCCGCGTTTCTCTCGCGCCCGCTACATTGCCGATTGGACAAACGCCTGGCAGGGTATGGCTAACGCCGAGAATGCCGACAACAATTATATCAACACCTTCAAGGTTCTTACCCATCCTGATCCGTGCGTCGAGTGTGCGGCAAATGAGGTAGTGCTTGACCCGCGCCGTGAGATGCGTTACGGAGCCAAGGACTCGCTGGAGTTCTATGAGCACTTTGCTCCGGAAAACGAGGAGTACCTTGGTTTGTACTACTCCGACCCGAATACGATGCTTGCCAATAATTCCTGGGCGGGTCTATTCAAATCGACAGGCGCAACAGGTCGCAACGGCTGGCCGGATTACACCGTGGCGGATGTCAAGAACGCCAAACTGTCCTCCACCCACTATCTGCATCGTGTGGATGGTGTCATGACCCGTAGTGTGCGCAGCAACAGCAGTGCTCCGTGGATTGCATACAACGCTTCCGCCAACCAGTTTGACGGTGTGGCCAACGAGGCGAACGCAACCGTCTTCCAGATTTCGCGTGTACGCGTGGCGGATGAGCACTATGTAGTTATACCCGACACGACCGATGAATGGACGGACGAGATCGTATTTGCCTACCACCATGACGAGCAGACTGTCCGCGAAGTGCAGTCGAAACTGATAGGCAAGCAGTTGAAGGCTGTCACAAAGATTGACGACCAGGTTATCTATTTCCACCCGGACAACAACAAGATTCTTACGAATGCGAGTCAGTTGCGTCTGGATCCGAACTACCGTCTGGTGGAGGACTTTGAGTATATCCGCGATACGCGTGTGGATTTAGCAAGCGTGGAAGAGGAGGATCTTCCGCACATGAGCGGCATCAACTTCGGCAGAACCATCACCAGCGGCTTGACCAGCCCGATGAATGTGATCTATAACGGCGACTACATTGATATAGTGGATACGTTGCGTATCACGCTGCGCACCTTGGGTCCTGTAAAGATCAAGGAATACTATGGTCGCTGGCGCGACGGTGCGCCGGGACTGCATATCCGTCCTGACGGTTCGCGCTACCGCGACATTATCATCCGCACCAAGACCACGCACTACGGCGAGAATATAACTCGCCTCGCCATAACGCCTGAGTACCCGATGTACAACTTCTACCCGCTGGTGGGCGTAAGCAAACGGCTGACTTTCACGATGACAAAGATCACCGCTCACCAGTTGCTGGATACCGACGGCAACGTGTTCGGCGAAGAAGTTCTGAGCAGTGTGGATGTAACCTCCTCGTTGCATTTGGCCGGAGGTGATTGCTCATTTAGCAGCGGCGGTGCGTACTTCAATGTGGATGCCGGGAACACGCTGAACGACCATGTCACCCTTGTGACGAAAACAGAGAACGGCAGCGGTATTAACGAGGATACGCTGATTATCAAATCGAACGCTACGGTAGATGCAGTGACATATCCTGTTACGTGCCGTGTGCCCTTGCAGCAATCTGCATTGAGTAGCAGCGAGCTGATCTGGTCGGCAGTAGCCGGCGGACAGCGCTACTACATTATGGCAGGTAGCGGAG
>CADBAZ010000135.1 GCA_902792835.1 uncultured Bacteroidales bacterium | reverse complement strand
TAGTAGTGCGTCGATGCCAACTTAACCGTCAGCAGGTTCTTCTCCGCACTCGTACCGCCAATAACGAAAGCAATATGATACGGCGGGCAAGCAGCTGTACCCAGGCTCTTCATCTTCTCAACGAGGAAGGGAATAAGTGTACCTTCGTTCTGAATACGTGCTTTGGTCTCTTGGTAGAGATAAGTTTTGTTTGCCGAACCGCCGCCCTTGGTTACGCACAGGAACTCATACTCCATGCCTTGCGTTGCCTCGATATCAATCTGTGCCGGCAGGTTGCACTTGGTATTCACCTCGTTGAACATATCCAGCGGAGCATTCTGGCTGTAGCGCAGGTTGCACTCCGTATAGGTGTTGAACACACCGCGGCTCAAAGCTTCCTCGTCACAGAATCCCGTCCAAACTTGCTGACCTTTTTCGCCGTGGATAATGGCTGTACCGGTATCTTGGCACAAAGGCAATTGTCCTTTGGCTGCCACCTCGGCGTTCCTCAGGAACGTCAATGCAACGTACTTGTCGTTAGCACTGGCTTCCGGATCACGCAGAATCTTGGCGACCTGCTCGTTGTGGCTGCGACGCAGCATGAAGCTCACGTCGTGGAAAGCCTGCTGAGCCATCAGCGTCAATCCTTCCGGCTGAACCTTAAGCATGGGTTTGCCTTCAAACTCGCTCACGCTAACATAATCCTTGGTGAGCAGATAGTATTCCGTCTCGTCCTTGCCGAGTTGGAACATAGGTGCGTACTTGAATTCCATAATATTTTATTTGGTTATTTATTCTAATTTTGCATTGTATCCATTTATCCCTTGAACACAAAATATACTGCCAGAATCATAAAGAACGCCGCTGCCATGTGGTTCCAGCGCAGGTGCATGTGGAACGCTATAGCCGAGAACGCGATGAACACCGTCAGCGTAATCACCTCTTGCAATATCTTGAGTTGCATCAGGTTGAATGGTCCGCCGTTGCCCATGAAACCCATTCGGTTCGCCGGCACTTGCAGGCAATACTCAAAGAACGCTATTCCCCAGCTGATCAATATAACGGCTATCAGCGGCAAGTGCTGAAACCACTTCATCTCCGCCATCTTCAGGTGCCCGTACCAAGCCAGCGTCATGAACACGTTCGAGCATATCAGCAGCAATATCGTATATACGCTTTTCATCTCACTTCTGACTTCTGCTTCTCAATGCTCTTGTGTGCCCCTTTCTCCAGACGGGCTATCTCACGCTGGATATTTCCCGGTATCACCTCGCCGTCACGCTCTACGCACTCGTGGCACTTCATCTCTTTGGAGTACATACGTCCTACACAGTAGTTCGAGCGGTTGCAGCCGGCGTGATAATGCGGATTAGCCTGTACATGATTCACAAACTCCGGATCTTTGATCAGCACATGGGCAAACTGGAATAGCTCAAACCCTTCGTCCATAATCTGCTGGCAGTTGTCGCCGCTCTGCACACCGCCTACATAGATCAGCGGCACATCCTTGATTGCCTCTTGGAATCGTTTGGCTTGCGGCATGAAGTACAGTTCTTTGAACGGCACGGTCGGCGTCATAATTGCCCCTACAAACGGGATATGAAGCGCAGCTTTCAACCACCACATCGACTTCATCGGCATATAGTGTGCCAAGGTCTTGATAGGCATCGCGCCGCCCAAGATTGTCATCGGCGAGCGGCTCACCGTACCGCCACTCAGCACTATTCCGTGCACCTTGTGCTTGGCTATCTCCTTGGCTATACGGATGCCCTCTTCGATATCCGAGCCGCCCCAACAATCATCCCACATGTTCGTCTTAACCACCACTGCCATATCGTCCTTGGCGTGGAGCATCACTTCGTCCAGCACCTCGTTCATGAAGCGTACACGGTTCTCAAAACTGCCACCGTACTCGTCGTGGCGATGGTTCGTGCGCGGGCTGATAAACTGCGATATTAGGTACGCGTGACCTGCATGAACCTCCACGCAATCAAATCCCGCCTCACGGCAGAAATCCACTGCCTCGCCGAACTTCTTCACCAGCGCCTTGATCTCACTCACTTTCAGTCGGCGGTGAGGTGTCGGGCTGTACAAATTGAAACCGTTGGAAGCACTCACCGGCATACAATGGCAGGTTGCATAGTGCGTCATGTTGCCGCAGTGACCAATCTGGATGCTGGCTTTCGCGCCCTCGGCATGGATGGCATCCGTCATTTTCTTCAGCCCGGGCAATGCCTCAGGACGAACAAACAACTGCCCGTCAAAGCTCACACCGCTCCTATCCACCGAGCAGTAAGCAATGGTAGTCATACCTACTCCACCGCGAGCTACACTCACGTGGTAATCAAACAACGCTTGCGAAGGCAAATTGCCCTTGCACATATTCTCAAAGGCTGCGGAACGAATGAACCTGTTCCGCAGCGTTATTGGTCCTAATTGATAAGGTGTAAATAGTTTATTTGTCATAATAGTCAAAAGACCGTTCGTTTCGCTCACTCAAAGACAAAAGACAAAAGACTAATTACTCTTTGAGCGTCAGCGGTCTTTGAGCCGCAGGCGGTCTTTTTTCTTTGAGCGATAGCGGTCTAATATATGAATGGTATAATTCGCTTAAGTTTCTTCCGATCAAACTCCTCCGGGAACTCCTTCTCATACCGCAGATAGATCGAGTTCGCACGCGGCACGAGGTTGCAGCAACTGAACCAGAAGAACAGTGCTCCCGCCCACGACCAGGTCAACAATGCAAAGCCCAACCACTCCGTAATCTCGCCGAAATAGTTCGCCGAAGTCACGTACTTGTACATGCCTTGCTTAGGCAGGTAATGGTTGGTATCACCCGGCTGACGCAGGTGACGGATCACATGGTCGGAGTGCAGATTGATGATGAATCCGATAATGAAAATCGCAGTACCGGCAATGAATCGCGGATCGGTAACCCACTCGGCAGAGTACGGGCTATACACCGGCGCGATATGGAACAGCCAGTAACCCTGTACATAGCCGTTAATCAGGTTCCACAGCACCGACAATCCCATGATTACGATCGGCATCTTGCTATTGCCGCGCATCAGGAACGGGAAGATAAACGAGCGCTGGAAATAGTGCATCTCAAAAATCAGGAAGAACAGCAGGTATGGTATTCTACCGCGAACCGGCGAGATGCCCCACAAATACAGCATCGCAATAAACACCGGCACTTCCATCAAAAACCAGCCTACCTTGTTGTTAATTGCCGGTCCCCACTTCTCAGTGCGCATCTTGCCGTAACCGGCATCTACAAAATACAACGACACGAATACCACAAAGCCCACCAGCGCCATGATAAACAGGAAGTTGTAAAAGAATTCAATCGAGTTCAAATGTTCCATATATGATCTTCTCCTTTACATTTTTAATTTTGCATTTTTAATTTTTAATTTAATTAAAGCCTACAAAGTTACAAATATTTTCCGACAATTGCAAGCCTTTGAGGATTTATTTTTTCTCGACCTGTTGTTTTTCTTGTTTTTGACAAACAAACAAGCCAATAACCACAAGCAATATCCCCAACCACTTACCTAAAGGTAACTGCTCGCCGAAGAACGCCAACATGATCAACGCCGTAAACACCGGACGAACCAACGCCGTAAACACCGGACGAACATTGTTGAACGCATTGGCCTGCGTTACACCGATCTGACGAACCGTGTAGCAGAACAGCACAAACGCCACAATCGACGAGAAAACTGCCAGATAACCAAACGCATACAACAGCTCCGCAGCGTACGTCGTCAGCAGCAGTCCTTCACTCAGGCAGGCTCTGCCCTCCACGATTCCCCATAGCGGATAGAAGAACAGCAGTGCCGTCACCTGCTCGTAGAAGATGATCGACAGCGGCGAGTAACGCTCAGGGATCTTCCGTAGCAGAATCGTGTACATTACTGCCGAACATACAGCCAGAAACGCCAACGGAATACCTATCGGGTTGCCTAACTCGAAGTTCTCAGAACCGACCAGCACAAGCATAAACATGCCTACTGACGAGACAAGTATTCCTATGATATTGTACTTTGTAACCCGCTC
>CADBAZ010000134.1 GCA_902792835.1 uncultured Bacteroidales bacterium | reverse complement strand
CGCTAATGTTTTTGGGTAATTTTGGGCAATTTTTGACCTAAAAAAAGTGGCGCATCATTTCCGATGCGCCACACTTTTTTGTTAGGATTACTCTTTCGTAAGAGTTACAACCTGCGGACGTTCCCAGTCCAAGCCGATAGTTAAAGTCAGAGATTTGTCCTTAATCTCATATTTGAAGCGAAGATCCTCTTCATTCGGAAAACTCTGGTTTTGACCGTCCCCTTTGAACGTAGTAGTCTTGTAATGCAGCACACCGGTGCACTCAGCTTGATTCAGTTCATAGGTTCCCTGGTCAATTTTTGTGTCTGTGTCGTTCGTGTCTGTAAAGGTAAAGTTCTTATCGTCAAACACATACGTGTAATGAGCGTATTCAGTTGAGTACTTCCATGTGCCTACCAACGGATTGCCACCCTTGTTATCACAAGAATTCAGCCCGAACGTCATGAGCGCGCCTATCAATACGGCCGCAAAGAATAAAATGGATTTTTTCATAATGATATAATTTTAATGGGTTATTGTCATTTTTGCAGCAAAGGTACGAAAATTTTTTGATATATGCAAGCCTATCGACCATTTTTCTGTCTGTTTTTTACAAAAATCTGCATTTTGCTCCTAATTATGCCTAAAATTATTCCATAAAAACCAAAATTTGTCGGTATATGCTAAAATTGTGTCGGTGGTTATGGCAAAAAAGTAGTATCTTTGCAGCGGAATTTGGGAAATATACTCCCATGGCATGAAAAATTAACAAAACAAAAATGATAAATATCATGAGAAAATTCTTTACTTTAGTAGCCTTGCTTGCTTGCGCCGTTATCGGCTCGCAGGCAGAAGTAGTATTTAGTGGCGACGCACACAATGTTGCCGGTTGGAATGCAAAACAGATGCCTGTGGCTGAGTTCCCTGCGCTCGCCAACGCCAGTGCAGGTGACGTAATTGTCATTACGGTAACAGCTGTTGAGGATGGCGCACGTATTTGCTTGCAGAACACCGCTTGGCAGGGACTGGGATACGATGAATACAATGTCGAAACGGGTGTTTATCCGTTTGTGTTGACACAGGATGCGGCAACGGAAGTTAAAAACAACGGAATCATCGTAACCGGACAGAATTATTCATTCAACAAAGTAGAACTGCTCTATCAAAAAACTCTTTGGACAGGAGAAGTGAGTGATAATACAGGTTGGAAACAGTCTGACGAGTTGAGTAAAGCTGTATTTGCAGAGTTAACAGAAGGTGCAGTTTTGGGAATAACTATTTCCGCCATCAATGACGGCGAGAGTTATCATCAGTTCATAATCCGTGGTCGTGAAGATGAAGATAGTGATTGGGCGAATTTGGAAACAATTATCAATAAATATGTTAGTGCAACGGGAACGTACGCGCATGTGCTTTCTGCAGCCAATGCTGTCAGTATGAAAGAAAAGAACATTGATATTGCTGCCCAATATTTGAACATATCCGCCATTCATACCTATACCGCAGAAAAAGGATACGTTTCTCTTTGGTCGGGCACACAAGTGGTTGACAAGGATTGGCAAGGCTACCAATCTATCGCAGCAGCCAAACTCGCAGACTTGGAAGTAGGTAATGTCATTTGTGTACGCGTACAAGATATTGACAGAACACAAGTAAATACTCCTACAGTAAGTCTGTTCTGCGGCTGGGAAGAGTCAGATGCTCTTGCCGATGGCGCATACGAATTCTCTGTTGATGATGAATCACCGATGGTGGTAGAATTCCCTGTAACACACAGAATGAAGCACCAATTGGGTAGCAAAGATCTGTTAGTGCGTGGCGCAAATTACACCATGACCGACATCTATCTGCTTGAGGGCACTCCCGCCGCCAACGTTGCCGATTTCCTCAACGTTACCTCCGCTGGCATGGCAACCTACGTGCTGCCGTTCGATGTTCCCTCATTGCCCGACGGCGTTAAGGCGTACCGCTTGACCAACGACGGCTCGAACGAGATCGTAGCTACCGAATTGAGCGAACTGACAGCCGACCAGCCCGTGCTCATCGTTGCAGCCGAGGGCGAGTATGAGTTCCTGAGCGAAGACGGTGCATCCGACGACATCAGCGGCAAGACCGGCACATACGCCGACGGCGCGTTGGTTGGCACCTATCAGACCATCGCGGCTGTTCCCGCAACAACAGCCACAAACTACAACTACGTGCTACAAAACGGTTCGGACGGCGTAGCGTTCTATCAGGTGAAAGACGCGACCTGCTCAATTGCACCGTATCACGCATACCTGAGCTGCAGCTACAATGCCATCGCTGGCGGTTCGCCTGCGCCTATGCGCATCCGTTACGTCGAAAATACAGCCACCGGCATCGATGAAGTGGAGCAGCCATGCATGGATGCTCAGAAGCACATCAAGAACGGACAACTGTTCATCATCCGTGACGGCAAGACGTACAACGCCCTTGGGCAAGTGGTAAAATAAATCTAAATGACAAAATGGTAAATAATATGAAGCGCATCTATCTAAGCCCTCAAACTGAGGCAATCCATATATCCGTCAGCGTCACTCTCTGTGCATCCGGCACGCCGAAGTTCGGCAGCACCGAAGCCACAAGCGGCGAAGGATTATAAGAACACACTCTCAAAGTGTAAATTAGGGTTAATAAATGGTTGAAGACCTAAAACCATAGGTATGAAAACACGTAAATTATTATTGTTAGCAACGGCATGCATGGGACTTCTCTGCCCTGTGCATGCTGGGGTTTTGAAAGTAGAGACTCCGAACACGCAACTCATCCTCGATGCCACCGAAGGACAGCAACTCGCTCTCCTCTATTACGGCGACAAGTCGGCAACGATGGAAGATGTCAGAAATCAGATGTCAGATGTCAGAAATCAGATGTCAGCAGCATATCCCGCTTTCGGCGATATCGATATGATCCATCTGCCTGCCATTCAGGTGCAACACGCTGACGGTGATCTTAGCCTCAATCTCCGCGTAGCGAAAGTAGAACCGATGCCATCTAACAGCGAAGCGATCCAACAGCGCAGCGGTCTCACGTCTAACAGCTTTAGCGGTCTTATCATCACTTTAGCTGACACCCGTCAGCCCCTCACCGTTCGCGTGTATTATAAGGCATGGAAGAACGTGGATATCATCGAGACGTGGACGGAGATTGAGCATCAGGAGAAACAACCTATTACATTGAAGCGTTTCGATAGCGGTTATCTCCACATCGGCGAAGGTGACAACGTCTGGCTCACGCATCTTCACGGCGATTGGGCTGCCGAAGCCGTAGTTACCCACGAACCTCTCACACGCGGGCTGAAAGTGATTCGTAACACCGACGGCGCACGCAATGCTCACCTTGATGCACCCGAACTGATGCTTTCGCTCGATGGTGCACCTGAAGAGAACACCGGTCGCGTCATAGGCGCGGCCCTGTGTTGGAGCGGAAACTTCGAACTACGCCTCAACGCCCCGAACAACAGCGGCGTACACTTCTACGCCGGCATTGATCCGCAGTCGTCGGAATATGTGCTTGCGCCGAAGCAAGTGTTCACAACGCCAAGATTGGCGTTGACGTATAGCACCTCGGGCATGGGCGGCGTGAGCCGTGCGTTTCATAAGTGGGCACGCAGCTGCGGCTACCTGCATAACGGCAACGCCACACGCGATGTGCTACTCAATTCGTGGGAAGGCATCTATTTCGATATCACCGAGCAGCGTATCATCGACATGATGAACGACATAGCAGCCTTTGGCGGCGAATTGTTCGTTATGGACGACGGTTGGTTTGGCGA
>CADBAZ010000133.1 GCA_902792835.1 uncultured Bacteroidales bacterium | reverse complement strand
CAACAACAAGTTCTATATCAACTGGGGTTGGGAAGGTGAAGACAACGGCTATTTTGCACTTAGTTCCCTCTCGCCGAGCGGATATGACTTCTCATCGAACTTGGATGCCATCATCGGTCTTCGTCCTGACAAGAAAGACCTGCCGATGATTGATATCACATGGTCGGTTGACGGAGTAGAGACCACGACGCAGATTATGCAAGAAGACCCGCTGGAATTGCCGGCAGATCCTGCCAACTGCGAGAGTGGCAAGGTATTCGTAGGCTGGACCGCACAAAGTTCGGTTGACGGAGAGAAACCTGCCGACCTGTTCAAGACCGCTGCCGGTAAAACGGTTACCGAGGCTGTGACCTACTATGCTGTATTTGCAACGGCTGATGGCGAAGGCAGCGCAGTTGATGCAAGCACGACGTTTAAATTCTCAGAAATCGCACAAGCAAAAGGTTGGGAAAACAGTGTAGCCTATACGTCGATTGAGATTGATCCTGTTACAGTTAAAGCAGAAGGCGGCGGCAATAACGGCAAGTGGTACACCTCCGGCAGTGGCTCGTGGCGTATGTATAGTGGCGGTACTGTTCGTATCTCCGTTAAGGACGCTACGTTAACTTCTGTTACTTCGTCCCCTGAGTGCGAATGGACAATCAGCAGCAACGAGGCTACATTCAGCCCGAGTGCCCGTACGGATTTCACACAGATTGTTGTCAACTATACTTCCGGTAGCGGCGCTACATACAGCGACTACTCGCTTACTTGCGGTGCAGCGGTTGATTGCGAACTGACGGGTATCACCCTGAATACCGACAATGTGAAGAAAGCTTTTGTTATACACCGAAGGCGAGGCGACCAAAGAGGCAAGCTATCAGATTACTGTAACCGATCCTGTAACCTACACCGTTACCTGGAGTGTTGAAGGTGAAGAGACCAAAGTCGTTTACGTAGAAGGCAAGCCTCTGGCATTGCCCGAGCAAACTCCTGAGGATTGCTCGGATAGCCGCGTGTTTGTAGGCTGGACAGCAAGCAATGCCGTGAGCGACAAACCTGCCGACCTGTTTACAACAGCTTCCGGCAATGTAAATGCTGATGCAACCTACTATGCCGTATTTGCTACAGTTACCAGCGGTTCGGAGAATGCCGCATGGCAGCGCGTGAGTGATGCCAACTCATTGCAAGCCGGTGATGTGCTGGTTATCGCTTGCGACTCGAAGGGAGCAACTGCCGGAGATATTGACAATGCCGTCATGGCCAGTGTTACGACCTCGATAAGCGATGGAAAAATAACCACAATGGGTGAGGGTACAGTTGAGTTGACGCTTGGCGGAAAGAAAGATGAGTGGACACTGACCTCATCGAATGGTGCGTTGGGTGCAACAGCAGCCAAGAAACTCGCATGGGGTAGTGGCACTACCACATGGAAGATTTCCATCTCCAGTGAAGACGCAACCATCCAAAGCACAACAAGCGATTACGGACGATTCCTGTACAATGTAAACTCGCCACGCTTCACAACCTATACATCGAATACTTCCGTTTCGATGGTTCTGCCACAGTTGTATCGTCGCAGCGGTGGTGTATCGTATGAAGACTATAGTCTCATTTGCGATGACGATCCGACAGATGTAGAGGCCGTTCAGACGAAGAACGCTGTACTCAAGCAACTGGTAGGTGACCAACTGCTGATCATCCGAGACGGTCAGAAGTTCACTGTAACCGGCGTGCGTGTGCAATAAATTTTGAATACATGATATTACCAATTTATCTTTACGGTCAACCCGTGCTTCGGCGTCCCACTGAGGACGTCGAGCCGGGCGAACTGGATGTCAAGCAACTCGTATCGGACATGTACGAGACATTACAGGCTGCCGAGGGGTGTGGACTTGCCGCACCCCAAGTCGGTCTGTCAAAACGGCTGTTTGTAGTCGATGGCAGCGAACTTGTAGAAGACTATCCCGAGTGCGCAGACTTCAAGCAGGCGTTTATCAATCCCGAACTGATTGAGGAGAGTGAGGAAACAAGCGTGTACAGCGAGGGTTGCCTGTCGCTACCCGGCATTAGCGAGAACGTGACGCGCCCGAAGACTATCACCATCCGCTACCTTGACGAGGACTTCAAGGAGCATACTGACACCTTCACGGACTTCAAGGCGAGGATTGTGCTGCATGAATACGACCACCTTGAGGCGCATGTGTTTACCGATCGAATCAGTCCTATTCGTCGTCAGTTCTGCAAAGGCAAACTGACGAACATCGCCAAAGGCAAAACCGGTGCGAGATATAAATATAAACGGTAGCCATTAACCATTGGCCGTTAGTCATGATTCTCATCAAGGATACAATAGTAAGTTTGGAGATTCTTGAAAAAGAGTTCTGTTGCGATATAGACCATTGCAAGGGCTGCTGTTGTATTGAGGGCGATGCGGGTGCGCCGGTGACGGAGGAAGAAGAGCAGCTATTGAATGCTATGCTCCCCGACCTGCTGCCGCAGATGACTAAAGAGGCACGTGATGTAGTCGAGAAGCAGGGTATAGCGTATAATGACCCTTCCGGCGAGCGAGTGCTGTCGATAGTCAATGACAAAGATTGCATCTTCGCCCGCACAGACCATAATGGTTGGTGCTACTGCTTGATTGAAAAACTATCCAACAGCGAAGCGCTCCAACAGCAAAGCGGTCAAACAGCGCAGCGGTCAAACATCTTTAAGAAACCAATCTCTTGTCACTTGTATCCTATTCGGTTGACTAAGGTGGGCAATCTGACAGGAGTAGAGTACCATCGGTGGGATATATGTCACTCGTCGCGGCAATTAGGTCACAAACTGCATTTGCCGCTGTATAAGTTTCTGAAAGAACCGCTTGTACGCAGGTTCGGACAAGAATGGTACGATGAGCTCTGCCTCACGGCGGAAGAATGGCAGAAGGCTAAAAGCAATCAGTAATCAGCAATCAGTAATTAGATGAAAACGATTCTTGCGGAGATACTATCTATCGGTGACGAACTGCTCATCGGGCAGGTCGTCAATACCAATGCTGCCTGGATGGCGCAGGCGCTTAATCATGTCGGCATAACGGTTGTGCAAGTGACGACCGTTCAGGATGACAAGAAGGCCATCCGTGACGCTGTTGCTGCGGCTATGTCGCGTGCGGATGTAGTGCTTACAACCGGCGGTTTGGGTCCCACGAAAGATGATATAACCAAGACGGTATTGTGTGAATATTTCCGCACCCGTCTGGTAGAAGACTTGCGTGTACGCGCGCATGTGCACGCCTTGTACAAAGACAGACCTCAGATACTGAATACGCTGACTGCCACGCAGTGGATGGTACCCGAGCATGCTACTATTCTGCCAAACAGGGTTGGTAGCGCACCGATCATGGTGTTTGTGCGGCCGAAAGCTAAGAGCCAAGAGCCAAGAGCCAAAGTGCTGATCAGTATGCCCGGTGTGCCGCATGAGATGCAGATTGCGATGAATGAGCAAGTGCTGCCGTATTTGCGGGAACATCTGCAGTTGTCGGCGGATATTATCCACAGGACAGTGGTCGTGTATGGTATTCCTGAATCGACACTCGCCCTGCGCATCGAGAAGTGGGAGAAGAACCTGCCCAAATCGATGCATTTGGCGTATTTGCCCAAGCAGGGTGTAGTACGGCTGCGGCTCTCGTCCTACGGCGAAGCAACGGAGCAACAGATAGACGCGCAACTGCGCGAACTATTACCGCTGATAGATGATCATGTTATTGCTACGGAGGATGTAACGCCCAACGAGGTGTTAGGTTGTTATCTGACCGAACACAAGCAGACCATCGCTACAGCGGAGTCGTGTACCGGCGGAAGACTTGCTGCGCTGCTGAACGAGCAATCCGGCAGTTCAGCGTATTACATGGGCAGCGTCATTGCCTACGACAATAGCGTCAAGCAGCAGGTGTTGGGTGTGCAAGTAGAGACTCTTGCTACGGATGGCGCGGTGAGCGAGGCGTGCGTAAGGCAGATGGCGGAAGGTGTGCGCCGGTTATTGCACACCGACTATGCGATTGCCACATCGGGTATAGCAGGTCCCACAGGAGGCACACCGGATAAACCGGTCGGTACCGTGTGGATAGCGTGGGCGACACCCAAAGGAACAAAAGCCGAGTGCTGCCACTTTGGCGGTGATCGTGCGCAGATAACTGCCGGTGCAGCAATGGCTGCAATAGGAAAATTGTTATTACTACTTAAATCTGAATGATATGAAACGCCTGTTATTTGTCCTGACAGCCGCTTGCATGGCTGCGGTATTGTATGCAACATCGGTGAACTACACCGCTGACAACACAACAATCTTCGCCAACCCTGAGCGAGGGTTCTATACCGAGTTGGATCATGTGGTGACTAAGAAAAAACCTCACTGTGTGAAGGATAGGAAAGATGAGATAAGGGAGTATTATATAAATAAAGACAAAAAGTCTCTGCTCTTGGTGCTCTATTACCTTGATAATTTCAAGAGTGAAGCCACTCTACCGGCGGAAGTGCTTAAAGGCTTTGACGAAGATATGCAGGCTTTGCGGGATCTGGGAGTGAAAGCCATCTTGCGTTTTGCCTACACAAACACCGATAATGGTGATCAGATAGGT
>CADBAZ010000132.1 GCA_902792835.1 uncultured Bacteroidales bacterium | reverse complement strand
GAAGTCGCTCTTTTGTTAAAACGTCGTTTCGTGGCTTAGAACCGAACGGATGAAGTTGCCGAACTGACAGATCCGTTTCTTGCCAAGGACGGGATCAGGCTTTCCTTCCATTTGCGCGGCATGCCGCGCAACCATCTCCTGATGCCGGGGATGAGTCGCGTCATGCTCTATCCGTGACGCCTCCTGACATACGGCTGTCCAACGGGCATGTTGCACTTCTTCCGCCTCTGTCCGCGGCGAACGCTTGTAGTCCCGTTTGTCACGGGCAAAAGCCTCCTTTGGACCACAACCGAAGATCTTGCCGTTGGGGTACTTAAACTCTTTTCTTCGCATCACAATGCGATCTTTCTTACTGAATTTGCCGGTTACATCTTCTATACCGGCTGCTGTTGTGAAAATTGCCATTTCCTTTCTCCTTTCTTTAATAATTAGTTATTAATTGTTCAAAAATCATTGAATTGTCTTTAATAGTCTTTAATTGTTGGCCTAATTGTTCTTTGTAATTTTTGATAATTTTGGGTAATTTTTGACCTGCCAAGTCCATTGCAATCAAATCCGTGGATGTGGGACGGAAGCGTCCAACCGTTAGTTGTTCGTTCGTTGTTCCTTGGTTGTTCGTTCGTCGTTAACCTTACTATTGCTTACTCATACTCCAACCGATAGTATGTTCATTCAGGCGGATTGTATCCGACAATAAAATCTGACATGACGGTTTGACGGTTTCTATTGCCCAAATTCACCCGTTTCGCTCATTCAACTTGCTGTTTTCATGCATTTTACACCGAAACCGTCAAAACCGTCAAACCGTCATCCTACTTTTCTGTATCTGCCGTGCTCCAGTTTGATGACTTGTCCGTGTTCCAGCCATTTATCGTTCCATCTTTCTGCTGTTCTTTCAGAGATTCCTTGAGCCTTTGCTTCTTTTATGAGTTCTTTCCGTTCGAAAGTTCCTTTCAACTGCTCAAATAGCACCTTCCTCTGATCTAACGGCTTAATCTCCGGCACAACATCTTGTTTGTCCCCGTCTATCATCCTGTACGCTGCCGCCATATGTAGCAGCATCTTGTTCCCTATCACCTCCGCCGTCTCATAGTCAGCGTCTGAGCATAATAGAACATTTTGCATTTCGGCGATATTTTTATCACCGTTATTGGCTTTCGACTTTTGACTTTCGACTTTCGACTCCATTCCTCTCATCGCCGTCAGTATCATCGCCATCCGCTCTATTTGCACAGCCATTCGCACTACCGCCGAGTGGAAGTTCTCGCCGAGCAGCCCGATTAGTGTAGCGTACTCCGTCTCCAGATGATTGCCCAAACGCTCTTTCTGGGCATCGGTCAGGCTCCATTCGCGCTCTTCGCCGTTGAGCAGCGTCTCGTAGGTGCTGAGCAGCGCTCTGCCTACTTGCAGCGGAATAGCACTCTGCGCGCCTTTGGATGATACATAGCGTTTGTCGAAACCGTTGGTTGACGGAATGACGACAGTCAGCAATCGCGAGAAGTATCCGTTCTCCACAGACGGAACGAGTGCGCGATATTGCCCGAACGTTCCGGTCAGCAACATACTCAGCCTCGGGTTTTTGATCTCCGACGCACCTTTGACGCGGTTGCGGCTTATCGGTTCATGCTCCGCAGCTTTGCGAAGCGCCGTGTTGTAATTCGCAGCACCCGCTTTCCAGATGTCCGTGATTACACTTCCCTCACTCTCGTGCATATAGCCGCAACCGTTCTGCTCTTCCAGTGCTTTGTAGAAGGCAGCAAGTGTGCTGTCGCCGGCGATAAGCATGGGATACTGCTCATCGATGACGCGCACCATCTCCAGCGCCTGGTTGGCGATGCCCTTGCCGCTTGCTGCGGCTGCGAGGATGAAACATTGCAGGTTGGCATAATACTTCTTACCTGTCGGCCCATAGCGGAAATACAGATTAGGTACGCACGCGCTCGCAGCCGCAAGCGTAGCCATCAGAATAATGTCCTGTTCCTCTGGCGTTGATGCCAGCGAAATCATCTGTTGCAGACTCTCAGGCAGTTGTTGCATGTCGAGATGCTCGACGATGCGGAGGTCTACCTGTCCCTCCATCGAATTAAGGTTTTTGATCATAATAATTAGGTTTTTTTATGGTTAATACTGTTTGTGAGCGGCATTTTTCGGCGAACCGAAAACCGGTAAAAATTACACATGCCCCTCCATAATATATATAGGAAGCCACCTACGGGATGTTTTTTGCGCTACAGGCAGAGCTATTCGACATCGGGAAACAGCAAAACAGCTTCTATGCCGCCTTACTATCAGCTCGTTAAAAAAAACTATTATTTGCTGTACGCAAAATCAGTTATTTGGAAAAATTCTCTAATTTCGCAATCAAAATTCATATTCCGGCACTCGCTTTTGTTTCGTCATTTTTATGCAGTTTAGATTTGCCAATCTTGCAAAATAAGACGGTTTTTGTAGTGCAAAATTGCAAAATAAGACGTTTTGTGTGCGATTTTTCTGCAAATTTTGACGTTTTGTTTGCAAATGTCATTTATTTTTTGTACCTTTGCAGCGGATTTTAAAATTACTTCAGTATGCGGAACTTGGAAATAATCTTGTCCGACCAGCGTCAGGAACTTCTCAATACGGATTGTTCGGCTTTGTTGAGCCGTAAAGAGGAAAAACGAATAGACCTGAATAGCAAGTTGGCGCAGGTGGTTATTGGCGTACGCCGTAGCGGAAAGTCCATGCTTTGCCAAAAAGTGCTCCTTGAAAGCAAGGTCAAGTTCGCCTATGTCAATTTTGATGATGAGAACTTGGCGGACATTCAGGTATCCGAATTGAATGACATCATCGAGACGCTATATCGTATCTATGGTGATTATACGCATTTGTTCATTGACGAGGTGCAAAACGCTCCACGCTGGCCGTTATTCGTCAACCGCTTGTTGCGTCAAGGGTTACACTTGATACTGACCGGAAGTAACGCTAATCTTTTGAGTGATGAGCTAATCACGCATTTAACCGGCAGGTATAATGAGATCCGCCTGTATCCTTTCTCGTTTGAGGAGTTTTGCCGCATCAAGAATGTGGACATGCACGGACAGCACACCAAAGCTATCGGCTTGCGTGGGCACGCGCTCAATGAATATCTGAAAGACGGCGGTTTTCCGGAAACAATGGATGGCACTCTGGATAAAACGGCATATACCAAGACCTTACTTGACACAATCATCAAGAAGGATATATGCAAGCGTTACAAGGTACGTTATCCGGCTTCGTTGCGACAAGTGGCAGATACGGTTATTGACAATTTCTGTCAGGAGATCAATTTTGAAAACATCCGAGAGACGTACGCCATCCGCTCTGTTCAAACGGTCAAGAACTATGTGTCGTATCTGAATACAGCCTACCTCGCGCGTATCTTGCATAAGTATTCTTACAAGAGCGTAGAGCGACAGTCCATTCAAAAGGCATATATCATAGATAATGCGTTCTTGAGCAATAAGGATAATGCTTTGCAACCGGAGAATTTAGGCTGGCGATTGGAAAATACCGTAGCTATAGAGTTACTGCGTCGGCAGGAATATGCAGACGAACAACTGTATTTCTTGCGCGAAAGTAATCGCTATGCAGTGGATTTCGTGCGTACGCAAGCTAACAAAGTTCAGGAACTGATACAAGTTACTTACGATTTCAGCAACCCGTCCACCAAACTTTTCAACCGCGAAGTAGGCGGACTTACAAAGGCTTCCCAAATAACCCATTGCGACAACTTGACCTTGATTGTAATGTATGGAGAAACGGGAATCAT
>CADBAZ010000131.1 GCA_902792835.1 uncultured Bacteroidales bacterium | reverse complement strand
CGGTAAGACTCCTACCGAGTACCGCGAGAGTTCAAAAGATTAGAACTGGAAGTAGATGAAGGGTTGCATGTCGGCGGTGATGAACTGGTAGGCGAGCAATACGGCTGCGGCTGCGGCGAGGATGATCAGCGGCAGCGGCATAGCGGCGAACCACAGACGGTAACGGCGCTTGAAGCGGGCGGGCAGCCAGTGGATGATCATGCCGGCAACGAACAGAAGCACGACGTACTTGTACTCCTGAATGAACGGCAGGATGATCGAGTTATCCCACGCGCAACCTATCTGATGCACCATCTGCTTGGCAGTCTGCCAGGCTTCGCGGTTGGCGGTAGCCGGGTCGAGGTTACTTGCCGAGCGGAAGAATAGACGAGTGAAAGAGATGAAGACGAAGGTCTGGATGATCGCCCAAGTTTGGTCGATCCAGCGGACGAAACGGCTGGTATCCGTACGGAATCCCCACAGCCAGCCTACGTACCAGATAGACGTGCCGACCCAAAGGATGAGTACCCAGACCTCAACCATATTCACGAGCGGATAGACGCTGTGGGTGAGTTGGCGCGCAGCAACCATGGCGAGTGCCAGAAGGAGCATGAGGATATAACGGATATGTTCGTTTAAGGCACGCCAACACTTGTTGACAATCATTCCCACACCATTGAGAGCACCCCAGATGACGAAGTTCCAGCTTGCGCCGTGCCAGAGTCCGCCGATGAGCATGGTGAGGAAGGAGTTGCAGTTGGAGGCAAGGAGTTTGCTTGCCGGGCGACCGAGCAGCGTGCGGTTGCCGCCGAGAGGGATATAGACGTAGCCCTTGAGCCAGCGTGAGAGCGACTGATGCCAGCGACGCCAGAACTCCTGCGGATTGCGGGACTTATACGGCGAGTCGAAGTTCTGCGGCAGGTAGAAGCCCATGAGCAACGCCACGCCGATAGCAATGTCGGTATAGCCGGAGAAGTCGGCATAGACCTGCATGGAGTACGTGAGCAGGGCGAAGAAGTTCTCGAAACCGGAGAAGAGCATCGGGCTCTGGAACACGCGGTCGATGAAGTTGACGGCGAGGTAGTCGGAGAGGATGATCTTCTTGAGCAGACCGTTGCATATCCAGAACACCGCTATACCGAACTGCCGGCGGGTGAGGAAGAACGGACGATAGAGCTGCGGCACGAACTCCGAGGCGCGGACGATAGGTCCGGCTACGAGCTGCGGGAAGAACGAGACGTAGAAGCCGAAGTCGAGGATGTTCTTGACCGGCTCAATCTTGCCGCGATAGATATCCACGGCGTAGGAGATGACCTGGAAAATATAGAACGAGATGCCGACCGGCAGGATGATGCGGTCCACGAGGAAACGACCGTCGTGACTGAAACCGTTGCCTATGTAAGCAAATATATCGAAGACCTGAACCGATGTGCCGAACAGGTCGTTGAAGATGTTCGTAAAGAAATACGCGTACTTGAAATAGAAGAGCAGGGAGAGGTCGATGAGGACGCTGAGGATCAGCCAAAGCTTGGCTGATGCATGATTGCGGGATTTGGCTTGGTAGATGCGCTTGCCGATGAGGAAATCGCTGAGGGTGATGAAGGCGAGGATGAGCAGGAAGATGCCGGAAGTCTTGTAGTAGAAGAACCACGACGCTGCCATGAGGTAGATGTTGCGGGCATGCAATCTGGACCGCTTCGCTGTGGGATGTGTGACCGCTTCGCTGTGAGAAGTGAGACTCGGCCATTGCATGATGAGCGTAAAGCCCGCATAGACGATAGCGAAGAACGCCCAGAAGTAGAACTGGGTGAACAGCAACGGGTGTGCGGGGTTATATGTTAGCCATTCAATCATGTGCTATTGTGTCTTGAGCTATTGTATCATTAAGGGTTTCGGTGAAGAAGTCGTAGTCCTCGAGGAGTTGTTTGGCGAGCATCTCACCGACTTTCTTTGCTCCGGCACGTGTGAAGTGAATCATGTCGTCACCGGCGAGCCCTTTGTCGCGCCAACTGACCATGCTGCCTGCGCCGCCCATGAGCCTGAAGAGCGAGTAGTACGCACCACCTTGTTCGCCGACCATCGTAGCCAGTGCGCTGTCAAGCACGGGCAACAAGGGGTAGGTCTGCTGTTCGCCATCGACCGTGGTGATCATGTCTGATGGTCCGATGAACAGCAGCGAGGCGTTCGGGGCAGCTGACATAAGGAAACGGATCTGCTGACGCAACGCCAGAACGTACTTCTCCAAAGCAGCCTGTGTGCGGATAGACGGCATAGCGTTGCCGCCAAACTGCATGATGATAAGAGCAGTGTTCGTCTGACGGAAATAGTCGGCGAACATCTGTTTGTTCATCATGGTGAAGTTCGTGCCAGCCGCACCGCGCATAGGAATATTATCGACCTGAACGCCTGTAGGTGTTTCCAGCGAGATACCATAGACGTAGCCTTCGCCTTCGAAGTGGATGGTTGAGCTACGCATTGCTGCGCTGTCGGTGAAAGTGACGAGGACGCTATCGGAGCATAGGACGCGGATGCGGCTGTAGTCGTAGGTCGGCACACGGTCGCGGAGAAGTTCGATATTGACATCAATCGGCTCGGTAATGTAGGCAACCTGCGCCATAGGACCGTAACGGTTGTCATCCTTCAGACGCATGGATGATGGTCCGTAAGACAGATAGCGACGGACGGTTGTGTTGGGCACCTCATGACCGTCTTGCTCCAAGGTTTGTTTGGCAGTGTAGGTGGGAATCGTTTGCACCATCGGCACAAGTCCAATTCCTCCTCCGCCAAAGCGGTCTTGCAACCGGCGACGGATGATCATCGATATGCGGTCTTCCTCGATCTGCGAATCGCCGAAATGTACGATACGAACCGACTGCTCGCCGGCTTTGCCCAAGGCTGTGTAGAAATGCGGCAGATACAAAGTGGTCTGCGGCAGGGATTGCGGCAGTTCGACAATCTTCGGCTTGGCGGGAGTGGTGTCGGCTTTTGGCTGCTCGACAGGTTCAGCCGGCAGGGTGTCGGCAATCGCGACAATGGTATCAATAGACAGATCGTTGTCTGCCAAGAGAGTGTCCGGAGTTGTGGGAGAAGGAAGATCCGGCAAGAAGGATTCCAAAGAAGGCACACGCACCAGTTCACTCCTGCCTGCACCTACAGCGCAAACTGCCGCAAGAACGGCGAAGGTGGCGAGTATGCAGAGGAGGATTTGGTGGGGCTTCATTGTTTCATTGTTGGGCAGCCATATATGGCTACCGGCATTAAGCTATTTGCGCCATAGGGCAGGTGAGAAGAGCAGTATGACGGTGAAGATCTCCAGACGACCGATGAGCATGACGAGGGTCATTACCCACTTGGCAACAATGGGGAAGTTGACATAGTTACCCGAGGGGCCGTATTGCCCGAGGCTTTCGCCTACATTACCCATACCGCTGACAGCCGTGGCGAACGCTTCGTTGGGCGATATACCGCAGGCGATGAAAATGAACGTGGCGAGGATAATGACCACGAAATAGAAGAACAGGAACGCCATGACATTGTTCGTAACCGTCTGGCTGAGCGGTCGTCCGTTGAAGCGAATCGGCAGCACGGCATTGGGGTGAATACGGCGATATAACTCGGCGTAAGCGTTCTTGGCGAAGATGGCAATACGTACCCACTTGATTCCACCGGCTGTACTGCCTGATGCACCGCCTGTGAACATTGTGAGGAACACAAACACCCAGATGATCTTCGGCCAGAGCATATAGTCTGCCGAGGCAAAACCTGTACTGGTGATGGTAGCGCAGATGGTAAAGAACGCATTGCGGAACGCCCACTCGGCGTGGAACGCGTAACCTCGTACCACATTCTTGTCAATCAGTCTGGGCAGCCACTCAGCCTGC
>CADBAZ010000130.1 GCA_902792835.1 uncultured Bacteroidales bacterium | reverse complement strand
GGCAAGTGTCGGGGTCTGCACTCGACCGATGGAGAGGATGTTACGATCCTTACCTACCCCGCGCGCGTACTTTAATGTATATGCGCGCGAGGCGTTCATACCGAGCAACCAATCACCTATGGCACGCATTAATCCGGCTTCGTACAAGTGCTGGTAGGCTGACTGATCTTTGAGCTGCTTGAACGCGTCGCGAATAGCTTCCTCGGTGAGAGAGGAAGTCCACAAGCGTTTGACAGGCACTTTGCAACCTGCCTGCTGATACACCCAGCGCTGGATGAGTTCGCCCTCTTGACCCGGGTCACCGCAGTTGATGACCTCTGTGGCTTGGGAGATGAGTTGCTTGATGACGTTGAACTGTTTCTGCACGCCTTCGTCGCCGCTGACCTTGATGCTGAACCGCTCGGGTATCATCGGCAGGGCAGACATATTCCAGCCTTTCCACTGCTCGTTATACTCATGCGGATCATACAGGGCGCAGAGGTGACCAAACGTCCACGTGACGCAATAGCCGTTGCCTTCCAAATAACCATCGTGCCGGGTGTTGGCACCCAGCACTTTGGCTATATCTCGTCCGGCGGACGGTTTCTCGGCTACACAGAGGATCATCCCATTTACAATTTGGTCATTTACAATTTACTAATTTATTCTACGCGGCGACCGTCAACGGTGTAGGTCTGATTGCCACGGCGGAGGTAAAGCGTGCCGTTGTAGAAGAACTTCTGCACGTTGGTGGCAGGCAACATGATATCTTCGAATCCTTGTGTGGGGCGTTTTTGAATATCCTCAAACGTCGGTGCTTGAAGCGCTGTGCTTGTGAATACCTTCAGTTCGCCGGGGGCTAATGTATATGAGTTGTTCGCCCTCTGCGCATCGCCAAGATAATCGTACCATGTGCCGGAAGGCAGTGTGACGGTCTGATCACCGTTTACATCGAAGTTTGCGGCTGCAAACACATCACTTCCCCACTGGATCGTACGCAAGGCTTTGCCAGAACCGATATTTACCGTAGGCGTACCGGTGAAGGCACTCGGAGCAAGCTGTGTACGCAGGGTGATAACCTGTGCGCACTTGGTGAATGCGTCTACTCGTTCTGCTTGCGTGAAGTAACCCTTGGATTGCGGGTTGGGTTTGGTTCCCGTACGCCCATTGTAATCAATCGAATAGTCGTAACCGATCTCCTCAAACTGCCATAACATATGCGCGCCGTTGAGCAGCACGTTGAATGCCACATTCTCCGCCACTCGCCCGAGACGTGCCGACTCGTTGGTTTTCAAATCGCCGTTGCCGTAAGTCTTGGCCTTGTACTGCATTCGCTCCTCGTCATGGCTCTCAGCATAGGATACATAACCGGGTTTGTTCGCTCCTGCAAAACCGTCACCGTCCTTGAGCCAACCCATAGCCGTCTGGCAGTACGAGTTGCTAACCGACTCACCTGTCCAACATTGCATACCTCTGCTGATCAGCGTTGACTGCCCGTCACCCCAATGCTCCAAAATCATGTATGCTCCGGGGGAGGTTGCCTGAACGGTATTGTAGTAATCCGTGAGGTTCTCTACAGCATTCACCGTTGTTCCGCACAATCCGTGACTTAAGTCCAAACGATAGCCGTCAATCTTGTACTCCTTGAGCCAGTATTCAAATACGCGCTTGAACATCTCATGAGCCGGCTCAAAGTTGTGATTCCAATCTTGACCGTAGGTCTGTCCGCCTTCGGGGGGATTGACATTGAACCACGGGTTGTTCTTCAGATCGTCGCCATACGGATAGAGCCTGTTCATCGGGTTCAAACCATACGCATGGTTGAATACCATATCAAGGATTACAGCAATACCGCGCTTGTGGCACTCGTCAATCAGCGCTTTCAGATCGTCGGCTCTGCCGTAGGTTTTATCCACGGCGAAATACAGTGTGGGGTTATAGCCCCAACTGATGTTTCCATCGAACTCACTTACCGGCATCAACTCGATGGCATTTACGCCGAGGTTCTGAATGTAGTCGAGTTTGTTCTTTAGGGCTTTGAACGTACGTCCTGTTGTATAATCGTATACCCACACCTCGTAGATAATCAGGTTCGCCTTGTTCGGGCGCTGGAAGGAAGTCGTAGCGTCCGACCATTCGTACGGCGTTTTGCCGGTCTTGATGACGGTTACATAACTGCCATCTGCACCTTGAGGATAACTGATCAGCGACTGATCGGCTGACTTGGGTTCGTACTGATCGTCGGGGTGTAGTACTTTCTCGGAATACAGGTCACAGATCTGTTTTTTCACACCATCCGCACGCTCTACGGCATACTGGAAACAGTACTCTTTGCCTTTTGTCAGACCGGTGAGGGTGATCCAGAAGTAGTTGCCATCCTTGTAGAGTTGGTAATCTTTGCTCAATTTCCAGTCGGTCATATCGCCGAGTAGGAACACACGTTTGGCTGACTCCGTTTTGCTTGCAGCGTATGTACAAAGCGTCACCGACGTGCCGTCCTCACCGTAGTATATACCGTTGCTCACGCCAGAAGGACGTGCCTTGCTGGTGGGCGTTACACCTTCAACGGCTTCCCAGATATCACCGGTTGTTTCTTTGCCTAATTCAATGAGTATATCTCCACCGGCAGAAGTCTTGGCCAGGGCCATCGTGGAACACGAATGCGAGTTTCTTGATATTTGTAGTCTCGGGCACATTGTAGAAATCAAAAATACTCGTCATCGTCAGTTGCCACTTGCCGTCGTCGGTAGCGGTGAGTTGCGGCGAGTCAGATTTGCGCCATCCGCTGCCTACAACGTTCTTCCAGTCGCTGTCGCTGGAGGAAGCGGATGTAATCAGACCGGTGTGGGCATAACATTTCGTTGCGCCCACCATCCCGCCGTTACCGCCTGCGGGATCAAAAGTGATGATCACTTCGCCGGTGTAGCCTACAGGAATAGGATTAGGCGAGGTAGTAACTTGTGCTACCAGCAGCACGGTGCATAACAAGGCTGCCAGACTGAGGAATATACGTTTCATACGATTAGTGTTTTAGTAGTAAGAAGGCGTGCAGCCAAGCGCGCCTTCCTGATGATTATTGCAGTTGAGCACCGAGCAGGTTGTACTGCACGCCGTCCTTGATGATCACTAATTGGCCGTTGATGATGGTCTTGGTAATCTTAGCATCAATACTTGTGTTTTCTACAGCTGACTGATCGGGCTGAGGGTCTGCGAGTTTCTTGCCCGGGATAGGTTGAGTGGATACCTCCAATGTCTCATCTCCGTTGTCATAGAGATACAGAGTGTAGTTGCCTGCACCAATATGGAATTTCTCATGACCTGACTTCAGTACGGTAGCATGAGTCTGACCATCAACATAGGCTGCCGTCATATATTCCACACCCGGGAAACCGTCCACCTGGTATAGAATGAAGATGTAAGCATCCTGAGCTACTTCCAGTTCAGCCAATCCGTGATCGAAGATTGTGGCCTCTGACGGCTCAACATCCTCGCCATCGATATAACCTTTGTAGTAGTAGCGCGGGTTGCCTTCAACGCCACCACCTTGGCTGCCACCACCTTGTTCACCGCCGCCTTGTTCGCCACCGTCGATCTCTGTGCCGGTTGATGAGCAGTTACTACCAGCCTGAACCCACAATGAGTTATCTTCCCATTTCAACTTGATGTAAAAATCGTAGCAGCCTGCGACGTTACATGTAGCATCGCTTGCACCTTCGGTAAAGTTGCCTTTAGCGCTACCTTCACCTTCTTCTATAGCAATAGTGAAAGGAGCCTTGTTGTCTGCATCATAGATGCACCATTTGTCACCTTGGTTGAGGCTTACACTTGCCTTGAACTGATCACGTCCCTGATAATCTTTTTCAGACAAGGGCTCAGCAGCATAATACGTTTTGCCGTTTACCAGAATACCGAAGTTTCCGGCAAACATGCTTGCCACCATCATAGTAGCAGCAAATACTGTAAAGATCTTTTTCATTGTATTGTTTATTTTTGTTGGTTAGTTATCACCATTACTTCACCCTATTGCCCATTACGTCATATACATGTTCGTTGCAGCGGATGAAGAGTTGTCCGTTCTCGATAAACTTCTCGCCTTTGACATTGTCGGCTTTTACGTTCTCTACAGCAGTCTTTGTACGATCCGGGCGCTCGGTATCCTTGTCACCGCGTGTGCCGTCGGTTTTGATATATACACCGTAGTTTGTTCCCTTACCGGCAAGGGTGAAACCTGCCGGAGTGTCGTTGTAACCGGAGTTCGGACCAAGGAGCAAACGGATTTGTCCTTTCGTTCCGGTGATGGTGGCTTTGTAGAAACCATCACCGGCTTCGTCGCTGACAGCAGACTCACTATGCACGCCGGTTTTGTAACGGGCGTTGATAAGCGGCTTAAGTTGATCTTTGAAAGTTACCCAGTGCGGATAGAACACACTCGGTACACCAGGCATACTGAGCATATATGCGTAGCATTGCATAACCTTGTCCGGGCAGACACTCATAGAGTTGCCATCACCGCAGAACTCACTATCGCCACGCTGGAATGTATCGTGGTTGTCAACGAACGTTACTGAGTAACGTGACATACCTGCACCCGGCAGACCGGCACCTCTCAGCGCACCGTAATTGTCGGAAGCAATACCGCTGTTGAATGCGTTATACTTCATTGCGAAGTCGAAAGTCAGCGTATTCCAACCTGCATCATTGAGGTGCGAGCGCAGTGCGTTGACGTCACCGTCCCAATATTCCATAACGGAGAAATAAATCTCTGCCGCTTTGTTATAGTCATCAATATGGCTATTGTGGAAGCCTTTGCAATAATCGTAACGGAAACCGTCAATGTGGATGTCATTACGCAGCCATTTCAGGTACGCCTTGAACATATTACGCACCTCGGCGCTTTGATGATCCCAGTCACGTCCGGCTTCGTAGTTTGCTTCCGGACCATAACCGTCATCGTTAGCACCTGTAGCCTTGCCTTTGCATGTTCCGGCTGCCACGTCATAGTTCATTTCATCAGTTTGGCAGATCCATGAGGCTTCAGGTTTGAATGTGCCGTAACTGCCGAAGTTCAGTTGCGCGAAATCGCACCAACCGGACCAGGCTGCTCCATGATTGATAACTATATCAGCTACAACACGAGCACCGTTCTTACGGAACGTCTCTATCAACTGCTCCAGTTTAGCTTTTGTTCCCCAATCGCTGTTCAAATCGCTATACTTCGAAGGGATATAACCTGTTCCACCTGTTGCTTTAGACATAGGCGGAAGCCAAATGAGGTCAAACCACTGACCGATTTCCTCGGCGGAAGTATTGTTCTTGGCGTTGAGGTGATCCACCCATTTTGTGCGGCCATAACCTTGGTCTTGATAACTGTTCCAGTAGAACGCTTGTAGTAGTACATCGGGGCACTTCTCCGGAGCGGAAGTCGTGTAGGTCGGATCAGAACCGCCACCACCGCCGCCGCAAGTTTGGCTACTCTCTACATACACAAGATCTCCGGCAGTCGCACTGAGTTTGATGTAGAAATCATACTTGCCTGCTACAAGACAAGTGAGTTTGTTGGCAGCCTTGCCACCGGAGAAGTTCTCGTAATGACCATATTCATCAAGATCAACCATCCATGTGGCATCACAACTCTTGTTAACTAACTGGATCTCATCACCCACGTTCAGTTCAACGCATGAAGCCATATACTGAACACGACCTTGGGCGTCTTCGTCACCAAACAACGGAGCATCAACGACGGTCTTGTTGTTGATTTTCAGTCCATAAGGGCCGTCATCGCAAGGATCACCGCCATCGCAGTTTTCACCCGGACCGATATAAACAACATCTCCAACTTCAGCACTCAGTTTAATGTAGAAATCGTACTTCCCCGCTACCTTGCAAGTCAGTTTGTTGGCTTCCTTTCCGCCCTCAAAATTCTGGTATGCGCCATACGGATCAATGTCAATCATCCATGTAGCATCACAACTTTGGTTGATGAGTTGTATCTCGTCACCCACGTTCAGCTCTACACAAGAAGCCTTGTATTGTGCTCGACCTTGAGCGTCAGGATCACCGAACTTAGGGGCGTCAATGACGGTTTGGTTGTTGATCTTCAGCCCGTAAGGACCATCCTGACATTCAGCCTTGGCTGCTAACCAACCTAACGTTAGCAACACAAATAGCATTGTTACTGATTTTTTCATTGTATATTAAATTTTAAATTTTCACCATTAACCGTTAACCATTCACCATTAACCGTTACTTTACAACATTGCCCATGATGTCGTAGGTCTTCTCGCCATGGCGAATGAAGAGTTGCCCGTTCTCGATGAACTTCTCAACTTTCTGACTGCTGATAGCTGATGGCTGATCACTAATAGATGTTGGTATCGGTTTGTCACTCAACACCCACATCTCAAAACTCTCGTTGTGGCCATCCATCGTGCTATAGTTGCTGGCTGCCAAAGTAAAACCTTGGAATCCCTGTTTGTTTGCCCTGTCGCCCAAGCACAGAATCAGC
>CADBAZ010000129.1 GCA_902792835.1 uncultured Bacteroidales bacterium | reverse complement strand
CGCCACACCGGCAGAGCGGGTTGCACTGTTCGAGTCGCTCAGCCGCATCCTTGAGAACTGCTATCAGTCAGCGGATATGTTGACGGTCGATCTGCTCAAGCCCACCCAACTGACCAACGCCGGTGAACCGCAACTCCCTGATTGGATCATGTCGGCATATAGCCCCTTGGCGCATTTCTCGGACGATATGTTCGCCAATAAGTTGGCATTTGTGACGATACTGAACTTCCCGCACTTCTCGTTGGACGAAAAGAACACTATGGGACGCAAATGGTCACGTCAGCAGTGGGCTATGGCGCGTTTGGGCGACGTGTTCACCACACGTGTACCGGCTTCGGTGAATGCGCGCTTGGCACAAGCCAACGCCGATGCCGAGAACTATATCGCCGACTACAATATCTATATGGGTAACCTGCGCACCGAGGACGGTCGCAAACTGCTCAGCCACTGGAATCTGCGTGACGAGCTCAAAGCACTCTACGCCGACAAAGAAGCGGGCAATGAGAAGCAAGAGATGATCTACCAAGTCATGCAACGCATTGTCCGTCAGGACATTCCTGCCAAGGCGGTAAACGGTGCGGACTATGTGTGGAAACCTTACAGCACACAGGATTCGCCGGAGAACTACAAGCGCTATGAACGCATTTTGGCGATTGCTCATGCCCTGTTTGAGGAAGATAAGTTCTGCCCGGCTGCACCTACGGGTATTCAGCGTAACTTCGAGGTAGGCGTAGAGATTACCGCAGCCGAACTCGATAGCCTCTTCCGGGCGCTTGTGGGTTCGGAGCAAGTGCAACAGGTGGCTGCTATTATCCGTGAGCGTCTGGGTCGCGATCTGCGTCCGTACGATATATGGTACGACGGATTCAAGGCGCGCGCTTCGCTCAATGAGGACGAACTGACGGCACTAACCCGCAAACTCTATCCCGACGCCAATGCCTTTGCCGCAGATATGCCACGGTTGCTGACGAAGATGGGATTCTACAGCGAGGATGCTCGCCGTATTGCGCACCGTATAGTCGTTGAACCGGCTCGCGGTTCGGGACACGCGTGGCCGAGTCTGGGCAGAAAGGAAGATTCACGTCTTCGCACACGTATCCCTGCCGCCGGAATGGACTATAAGGGCTACAACATCGCCGTGCACGAGTTCGGACATTGCGTCGAGCAGGTGCTGGATATGTACTTTATCGACCATTATATGCTCTCCGGCGTGCCCAACACCGCCTACACCGAAGCCTCAGCCTTCCTCTGGCAGCAACGTGACCTGCAACTCTTACCATCTAACAGCGTCAGCGCTCAAACAGGCGAAGCCGCTCAAACAGGCGAAGCTATTCTCGACCAATTCTGGTCAATGTACGAGATCATGGGTGTCAGCCTCGTCGATATGGCTATGTGGCGTTGGATCTATGCTAACCCCGAGGCTACGCCTGAGCAACTGTGCCAGGCTACGCAGCAGATCGCCAAGGATGTGTGGAACGCCTACTACGAGCCGGTGCTCGGTGAACATGACTGCGTGTTGCTGGCTGTATATAGCCACATGGTCAACGCACCGATGTACCTGCCGAACTATCCGCTGGGACATATTGTGCAATATCAGTTGGAAGAGCATCTGGCGCAGTATAAGGAGCAAAAGGATTTTGCACAGGAGTATATGCGCATCTATCGCCTCGGTCGTCTTACACCGAAAGAGTGGATGATTCAGGCTGTCGGCAGTGCGCCGTCTATCGAACCGATTCTGCGCGCAGTGGAAAGAGTAACGAGTGAGTAATTAATTTTTAATTCTTAATTATGAGTAAGCCCTACAAAGCCATATTCCTGGATTGGGATGATACGATCGGTGATTTCTCGCGTTCGGCGAAGTGCGCACTGACAACGATGTTCGAGATTCATCAGTTGTATCAATATACCGATTACGACACGTTCGTGCAGAAGTACAGCGAGCACAACACCCTGCTCTGGGAGCAATACGGGCGCGACGAGGTAACGAAAGAGGTGCTGAAGATCGATCGTTTCCTCTATCCCCTTATGCACGCCTGCGGCATGGAAGAGACCTCGGAGACGCGAGTGCTGGCGCGACGCATGTGCGAGGATTTCCTCCGCATGACCAACCACTTCTTTTCGATCATTCCCGATGCCGACAAGATGGTCAAGACGCTTGCCTCGCGTTATCCGCTGACTATCGTGAGCAACGGGTTTGTGGAGTCGCAATACCTCAAGTTCCGCAAGAGCGGCTTGGAACCGTACTTCACCCACGTGGTACTGAGCGAAGAGGTCGGTGCACAGAAACCCAACCCGCGCATCTACGAGGAAGCATTGCGTATCAATGGCATAACGGCTGACGAAGCGCTGATGATCGGCGATTCCTATACCTCCGATGTCGAGGGTGCACGTGCCGCAGGCATCGACCAAATGTGGTTCCGACGCGTGGCGGAAGGCGATGATGATCCCAACTATGGCAAACTCGTCACACTGACAGAGGGGCAGACGGCTACCTATATTGTGAACTCCTACCGACAGATTACTGACATTTTGGCAGACGGAAAGTGGGTGGCATGAAAATTGAATACTGATTACTGAATACTGATTACTAAATATAATGAAACAAGATAAACAAAACATTGAGAACGAAGACCTGCAGAAGGAGGTTGATGAGCTGTTGAACAACGAGCCGGAGAGTCAGGAATCTGCCGAATCGCCAGAAGATGCCGAAGCGACTGAGCCTGAACAGGAGCAGCCCGAGACTCCCGAGCAGCGCATCGAAGCCCTTGAGAAACGCGTAGCTGAACTCGAAGACATCCGTCTGCGTCAGATGGCGGAGTTCGACAACTACCGCCGCCGCACGAACAAGGAGAAACTCGACCTCATGGATACTGCCGGCGAGAAGTTGCTGGTGGATATCCTGCCGCTCGTCGATGACTTTGAGCGTGCACGTGACGCGATGGCTAAGACCGAGGATATAGCCTCACTGCGTGAGGGTATTGATCTCATATACAACAAGTTCATCGCTTGGCTCGACAAGCAAGACGTTCATGCAATCGACACCACCGATGCCGACTTCAATACCGATGAGCACGAGGCAATCACTACCTTCGCCGCCGGTGAGGACAAGCGAGGCAAGATCATCGACTGCACGCAGCGTGGTTACAAACATGGCGACCGCGTTATCCGCTTCGCCAAAGTCGTTGTAGGAGAATAACAATTTAACAACTTAACAGTTTAACGGCTTAACATAATTTATTATGGCTGAAAAACGTGATTATTACGAAGTGCTTGGCGTTGACAAATCCGCCAGCGCTGAAGACATAAAGAAGGCGTACCGCAAGTGTGCCATCAAGTACCACCCTGACAAGAACCCGGGCGATAAGGAAGCCGAGGAGAAGTTCAAGGAGGCGGCTGAGGCGTACGAGGTACTTAGCGACCCGCAGAAACGTCAGCGTTATGACCAATTCGGTTTTGCCGGAATGGGCGGAGCAAGCGGATTCAGCGGCGGAGGCATGTCGATGGAGGATATCTTTATGCGGTTCGGCGACCTGTTCGAGGGCGCGGGATTCGACATGAGTGACTTCTTCGGCGGCGGAGGCGGTGGTCGTCGCGGCGGTCAACGTGTACGCCGTGGTACAGACCTGCGCGTACGTGTGCGCCTGACGCTTGAGGAGATTGCCACCGGTGTGGATAAGAAACTCAAGATCCGCAAACTCGTGCCTTGTACGCATTGCGACGGCACAGGATCGGCAGACGGAAAGGGCGGCGAGACATGTCCTACCTGTAAGGGCAGCGGACGCGTCGTTCGTACGCAGCGCGGCATCTTCGGCATGATGCAGGTGCAACAGGAGTGCCCGACCTGCCATGGCGAAGGTAAGGTCATCAAGAACAAGTGCTCGCACTGCCAGGGCGAGGGCGTTGTACGCGACGAACAGATCGTTGAGGTACATATCCCTGCCGGCGTAGCCGACGGAATGGTGCTGCCGATGCAAGGCAAGGGCAATGCCGCTCCGCACGGAGGCATAGCAGGTGACCTGCTCGTGATCATCGAGGAAGAGGAGCACAAGGATTTTGCCCGCGACGGCGGCGATCTGATCTACAACCTGCTGCTCGATGTGCCTACGGCTATCCTCGGCGGACAAGTGCAGATACCTACCCTCACCGGCGACGCGAAGATCACCATCACCCCGGGTACGCAACCCGGCAAGGTGCTCCGCATGCGCGGCAAAGGTCTGCCGATGATCGACCAGTACGGACGGCAATATGGTGTCGGTGACCTGCTGATCAATGTCGGCGTGTATATCCCTGAATACCTGAGCAAGGAGGACAAGGAACTCGTCGA
>CADBAZ010000128.1 GCA_902792835.1 uncultured Bacteroidales bacterium | reverse complement strand
GGACGAAACAGACGGAGACAAAGATCGCCCATTGGGCTCTCGGTCGGCTTGGCTCCCCGCCAGCCTTCCCTTTTCGGATTGCCAAGTCAAGGCAATCCTCCAGGTCGATACTATTTATTGTAGCGACCAGGATTATGAGGCGGCGGAGATGATTGGCGGGAAACTGATACTGCACGCGGCGGTGGCGTATAAGATGATAGAGGGAGAGAAGACGGAGCTGGTGCCACAGATAGAGACGAACTGCCAGAAACAGATGTTGTATGAGCGACTGAAGGGGGAATATGAACATCAAGAACTGCTGACGGAAGCCAAAGTACAAGGTATATCGCGGGCGACGGCGCAACGCTGGAACGAGAGATGGCTGAGTGAGGGGAAAATCTGCCGACTTCAACGCGGAATGTACAGAAAAATAAGTTGAGGCTAATGAGGCTAAGTAGGTAAATGAGGCTAAGATGAGGCTATGTAACGCACTGAAAAATAGCAGTATACAGAGTTAGCCTCATTAGCCTCACTCGCCTCACGCAAACACAAAAGCCGACTGACAGTCGGTGGAACTCGAAGAAGTGAAGCAAGGAAGGGTGATGTTAGGGTGTGAGTGGGGTGTGGGTAGGACTAAAGTCTAGGATTACCCCGACAACGGATCGACAACGGATCGATAATGGATCGACAACGGATCGATAATGGATGGGGATTCAATCAGTCAACAATTAAAGACTATTTAAGACAATTAATAATCGTCGGATAACATCCGACATAACAAACAAAACTGAAGATGGCAAGAGTAACATTTGTAGATGCAATTGACACAGTGCGGGGAGCACTGGATGAGGTGAAGGATGGGCAGGCTAAGCGGGCGCGGTTGGTGTGCAAGTGGCATTACTGGGGAGAGAAATGGATAGATGAGGACGGGAGTAAGGTGCACTTGGTGTACATGTACCATTTCCATGAGGGAGAATGGAGCGAAGGTGCAACGCGCAACCGTGAGATGATCAAAGCCGCGCAGCGGATGGCACACGACATTGAGCGGGTGTGCTATCATCCGGAGGAGTTTGGAGAGGAGGATAGAGAGCAGGCGCGAATCTGGCAGCAGAAGTACGCGGACTACCGCGTCGCGTTTCCGCCTGACAGCACGAACTACAAGCACTTCTACGGGTGGATGTTCACAGAGATCTATCGGGGAATGCGTCGTGAAGTCGGGATGGAATAAAAAGAGTGACTCAGGTCACTTTTTTTGTCTGTTTTCTTGCAAATGTCAAAAATTTTTTGTACCTTTGCGCCGCAAACGACGCAAACAAAAAGAAATGCAACGAATATGTGATTTTATAGCCAAATGGATGGGGGTGATGGTGCTGATGGTAGCAGCATTGAGCCTCATCGTGCCTGCATCGCTCGCGTGGATCGGTACGTGGGTGATCAATCCGATGCTCGGCATCATTATGTTCGGCATGGGGCTGACCCTTTCGCCGCAAGATTTCAAGATCGTGCTGAGTCGTCCGAAAGATATCCTGATCGGTTGCCTCACGCAGTTCACCGTCATGCCACTACTGGCCTGGGGACTGACTTGGGCCTTCTCGCTTCCGCAAGAATTGGCGATAGGAGTTATTCTGGTCGGCTGCTGCCCGGGCGGGACGGCGTCGAACGTGATTACCTATCTGGCGAAAGGCGACCTGGCGCTATCCGTAGGCATGACCGCCGCATCCACGGTGTTGGCGCCGCTGCTGACGCCGCTGCTCGTCTGGCTGCTGGCGGGCACGATGGTTGATGTACATACAACGGGTATGCTGATGAGCATCGTGTATATCGTTATTCTGCCCATCGTCAGCGGACTGCTCTGCCAACGGTTCATTCCGAAGGTCACACAGCGCGTCACGCCTTACCTGCCGGCGTTCTCGTCGATCGCGGTAGCGCTGACCGTAGGCATCGTTGTGGCGCACAATGCCGACCGGCTGATGACCGCAGGGTTGATAGTAGTGCTCGTGGTGATGCTGCACAACCTGCTCGGGCTGGGCGTAGGCTATCTGGTAGGTCGAATGTTGCGTCTGCAGAGGGCAAAGAGCGTGGCGCTCAGTATCGAAGTCGGCATGCAGAACTCCGGCTTGGCAACCTCGCTGGCAGTGATGCATTTTGCCGCTTTCCCGCTTGCCACGATCCCCGGCGCCGTGTTCAGCGTCTGGCATAACATCAGCGGCGCCATCGTTGCACGCATCTATTCACGAAAATAGTGAGATAACTTAATCCCATTGGAATAAAAATGAACTACTCGTACTTATACCGTATTGTCAATAGTTTTACCAACAACTTGCTTGTCGAACAGCGGTATCGGATGATATTGGAAGGCCTGCAGGTCACGCTTCTTATCACCTTATGCTCCGTTATTCTGGGTACCTTGCTCGGAGGCTTGGTGTGCTGGGCTCGGATGAGCCGTCATGCATGGCTCCAACGACTGGCAAAGATTTATATTGACCTGATGCGCGGCACACCGGTGCTGGTTCTGCTCATGCTCATGTATTATGTGTTCATGGCACCCCTCGGCACAACGGGCGTCGTGGTGGCGATTGTGACGTTTGGATTGAATACTTCGGCGTATATCGGCGAGATGCTGCGTTCCGGTATCGAGAGTATAGACAAAGGGCAGCGTGAAGCCGGTTTGGCGTTGGGCTACACACCTCGTCAGGTGTTCATGCGTATCATCCTTCCGCAGGTAGTACGTAAGATTATGCCGGTGTATCTGGGCGAAGTAATCTCGTTGCTGAAGGGCACCAGTATTGTCGGTTATATTGCGGTTATGGACATGACGCGTGCGTCGGATCTGATTCGTTCGCGCACGTTTGATGCGTTCTTCCCGCTCATCGTAACGGCAGCTATTTATTTTCTGGTGGCATGGCTTATCGGATTGTTGTTCAACAGCCTATTGGAGAAACGTCGGACACGTGCTATAGTTGCTGCGGTAACGTTGCTGGTGTTAGGACTATTGGGTAGTGTTCCCTCTATGATGGAGTACTCACATAAGAACGCTACTGATCAGACCGTTCCTCCTCTCTTCCTTCAGCTGGAGGGGCGTCCGGTTGGTACCGTGATAGGTAGCATACAAGATATAGCGGTGACGCGCTATGCGCCGAAGGCCAATATCATGCGATTCTCCAGTATGACTGATTTATATGCTTCGCTGCAGAACGGCAAAACGGATGTTCTTGTGGGCGAGAATATCACGGTGCTGGCGAATCCCACGTTAATGGAATGGATCGATACGATAGATGCGGGAATGCCTCCTACTGCTGTTGCGATATGTATGCAGCAGGGGAACACGGCGCTGCAACAGGATCTGAATAACTACCTCGCCGAGATACGGGCAGACGGTACATACCAAAAACTAAACGACCGCTGGATGGAGAACAAGGATATTTCGCAAAATCCCATCCCCAAACAGCGTGGCACGGGGAAAACCATCATCGTGGGTACATTCCCGGGCATGCCGCCTTATAATTTTATCAAGAATGGCGAGCCTTCGGGGTTTGAGATTGATCTGTTAACAGAGTGGGCGAACCGTCGTAACTATCGGATGGAGTTCCTCTTTATGGAATTCGCCTCTCAGATACCTGCCGTTCAGACAGGCAAAGTAGATCTGTCCATCGGCTCGATTGCCGTCACGGAGGAAAGACAGAAGAACGTGCTTTTCACCGACGGATACTACTTCGGTCGGATCCTATTTTATACCCGCAAAGGTGAACTGGAAAATATATTCAAGAATGAATAAGGAACAACCCATAATCTCTGTTTCGCACGTAACGAAACGCTTCGGAGAGTTAGAAGTTCTCCGCGACATCAGTTTTGAGGTGCACCAAGGAGAGGTCATCAGTCTGATCGGTTCTTCCGGTACAGGTAAGAGTACGCTCCTGCGGGCGCTGAACATGCTCGAACCGCCCACCTCGGGTGAGATATACATCGATGGCGAATTGATTACAGCCAAGGGGTATCCGCTCCATAAGATGCGGCAAAAGATAGGCATGGTATTCCAGAGTTTCAACCTCTTCGAGCACATGACTGTGCTGGAGAATATCACGGACGCCCCGATACACCTGCTCCGTCTGCCCGAAGTGCAAGCCAAGGAAGAAGCCCTGGCATTGCTCAAGAAAGTCGGTCTGGTGCAAAAAGCGGATGCCTATCCTTCGGAGCTCTCCGGCGGTCAGAAGCAGCGTGTAGCTATCGCACGTGCGCTTGCGATGCATCCGGAAGTGATTCTGTTTGACGAACCCACTTCTGCGCTTGATCCGACGATGGTGGGCGAAGTGCTGTCCGTCATCCGGCAACTGGCCAAGAGCGGACTCACCATGCTCATCGTCACACACGAGATGCGATTTGCACAGGATGTGAGCTCGCGTATCTTCTTTATGAATGAAGGACGCATCTATGAAGACGGCCAACCGGAGCAGATCTTCGAGCACCCCGTACATTCCGCCACAAAGGCCTTTGTGCAGCGTATTCAGAAACTGGTGTTTGAGATTGATTCGGACGATTTCGATTATTTGCAGATTCATACGGGCATCAACCGGTTCTGCATCAAATACGACCTGCACATGGGCGAACAAGCGTACGCGTTGGTGAAAGAGGTACTTTTTACCCATATGCGCGAGCTCCGTCCGCTTACCCTGCGTATGACCCACGCGGAACTCGCCGGCGTGACATCTCTGGATTTCATGATTGAGCACATAGACCACTCTCCTCTCAACGACGCCGCACGCGAATCGCTTCGTGGGCAAGTCAAACAGCTCATCGAAGAACCCACCACCCGCGGCTTCCGCGTCAAACTGCTCTTGTAAAAGCTATTATCACCCTTCAAATGACTTCAAATAACATCAATATAAACGATGTAAGCAACGATAAAATGAGAAGACTATGTTTTGTTATTGCAGCTATCTTATGTGCAAGTGCCATAAGAGCTGATCTGAAAGAGGATTTCAATTCCCTCACTTCCGGTTCGTGGACAACAGAAACGGCTGTTGAGTTGCCTTCCGGCACGTGGATGTTCGGAGGCGGATTGCAGTACAACAAATCGAATAATGTGGTGTCGCTCAAGTTCAATCAAACAGAAGCCTATCTCATCACACCTGTACTTGACAGTGTGAGTTCGGTTGAGTTCAAACATCGCAGCGGTGGCAGCAAAAAACAGATTGACGTGGCTTATCGTATCGGTTCGGGCGAATGGGTGGAAGT
>CADBAZ010000127.1 GCA_902792835.1 uncultured Bacteroidales bacterium | reverse complement strand
AACGAGTTCCACATGATAGTGCTTCATCAAGCCCTGCGGGCAGAACTTCGGATCGTTTGCGATGAGGTCATTGCACTTGTCGTAGATAGCACGTGCCGTCTCGGGGTTCAGGCGCTCCTCGATACCGAAAGCGGTCTTGAGCTCCAGATGTGTCCAGTGATAAAGCGGGTTGCGGAAGGTGTAAGGCACCGTCTCTGCCCATTTCTCGAACTTCTGCCAGTCCGTTGTGTCCTTACCGGTGCAGTAACGCTCATCCACGCCGTTCGAACGCATAGCACGCCATTTGTAATGGTCGCCCATGAGCCAGATCTCGAAGCGTTTGTTCTCCGCCACCATCTGCGGGATAAGATGACAATGATAGTCAATAATCGGCATCTTAGCCGCGTGATTGTGATACAACTCCTGTGCAGTAGCGGTCTGCAACAGGAAATCTTTGTCCATAAATGCTTTCATATCGTTAGTATTTAGAGTTATCAGTTTTCAGTTATCTGTCTGCCTAAGGCGTCGTAGGTTTTGTCACCACGCACAATGAGCAGTTGTCCGTTGCGCAGCATCTTATCAGCCAATGACTGATTGTCGCTTAGTGTATTCTCCACCGCTGTTCCCCGTTTCGCACAGGTCAGGGTGATGATCATACATGCCTGCTTGCCTGCGAGCCGGAACACCAATTCATTGGTCACAGGATGCGCTGCGTGGTCGATGATGTGCGTCACCCACTGTGCTTTATCGTTCTTGGTTCGCGGGAAAAAATAATCATCGGCCGTATAGGTCGTGTTGTTCCACATTTGTACATAGGCATCTGAATCATCCCAGTTGCAATACCCGTACAGTTTGGCTTCGGTTACCTGCAGGTCAGAGGGAATATGGATCGTATAGGTCACATCGGCAGTATAGCGGATGCTGTACGCCTTAGCGGTCGAATAACCCGTACCACCGTCGTTAGTGATGGTGAAGGCGTTGTCGAACGTATAGGTCTGATCGTTGCGTTTTGACACACAGCTCTCGGTTGACAGAATATACGTGCCGTCGTCGTGCACACCATGCTTGACTTTCCATGCCGGATACTCGGTCTCTATCACGCGCTGGCACCACGAGCCGATATACTGGTAGCCCATGCGAACCCCGCGAAACAGTGAGGTATAGTACGGGCAGCCATTGTCGTCGAACGCTATAGGGGTGTCTTCGAAGTTGTACAGGAAACGGTAGTACATGTGCGGAATAGAATCCTTGTAGATGGCATAGATCGGTTCGTATGCCTTGTTAGGATCGTAGTTGGCACGCGCAAGTTCTTCTTCGGTATAGGTGTACGTCTTGCCGTTGTAGGTATAACTGCGTTTTTTGCCGCGGTTCTTGAGTTTTTCGAACAACTTGTTATATACCTGCTCACCGGTATTGCCGCCTATCTGGATGAAGCGTCCCCACAGGTGCGTACCTTTCTGCTCTATAATACGCCGGTCTTTCTGCTGGTTGTCATTGGTGAAATCTTCCACGGCATGGTCGGCTATCTTATGCTCATCCAGCCAGGTGACGGCGGCTGTTATACGTGCCTTAAGTTCGTCCGAAGGCTCGTCAATCGACATAAGGAATGAGAGCAGATTAGCCGATTCACACCCGCTGACCGACGGCAACTCATGCGGACGGCCTTCGGTAGGCAAGTACGGCGCTACGGTATCGTGCTGTGCACACCAGGCTGCATACGTGCCGTCGATGATGATCTGGCAATCGAGGATGCATTGCACACCGCGGTCGAATGCAGCCTGACAAGCCTCGCGTGTTTCGGCATCGGTGATGTTCGCAAAGTCGCCCGTGTTCCCACAGATATCCCTAAGCAAATTCAGCACATTGACCACCAGATCGTCGTTGAAGGTGACATAGTCCTGATAGCCATTATCATTACTCAGCGGCCAGTACTGACTCCATCCGCCGCAGCCCTTCTGTGCCACACGAATCATCTGCAGTCCGCGCAGGAACGCTTGACGGCAGTCCTCGTTACCGGTTGCTTTCCACACACGCGCCAGATAACGCATCTCTTGGGTGGTGGCTACGTTATCCAGACAGGAATGAGCGCCTTTTGCATTGAGCAAACGTTGGTACTCCGACTGCGAGAGCTTATGCAACTGGTCGTTCTTCATCCAACCGCCGTTGGTCTTCTGCACGGCAATCACGATGTCGGCAATATCCAGAGCCTCCTGCGAGCCGTACCACTCACCGGACATGCTTCCGGTGCATACCTGATACCAGGTCAGGTCATTCAAGCCTGCTGTCAGCCACCCACAGCCTGCAAAAACAAGCAGTATGATAAACAATACCTTTTTCATATCTCAATCTTTATTGCATTCTTGCTCCAAGCACGTTATACTCCACGCCATCACGGATAATAACCATCTGCCCGTTGCGTACCACCTTGGTACTTTGTCCTTGGTCACTTGGTACTTGCTCCACTTCCGTCACCGTACCCTCATCTGCCAGCGTTACCACGGCAATGAAACACACCTGTTTGCTGCTGAACGTGAACGTAAACTCATTGGCTGGTGTTGCCAATGTCTTGGTAATAAGCGACGGGTTAGCATAATCTTTGATCGACGACACCTCATCCGAACAACTTTCCCCGTTGAACTCCGAAAGTTTGCCATATCCGGCATCATTATTGGTTGTAGCATAAAACTCCACTTTCGCTGCTTTCTGTCCTTCGGCTAACTTGAGGGTGTTCTGTGCTCCGTTGGAGTTTTTGAGCGTCATGTAACTCTTACCCTCATACTTAATGCTGCCATTGCCGTTGCTCCAGTTCTTTTCAGCATTGCCGCTGATGGTGAGTTTCCATCCGTCAGCTACCGTGATCGTGTTAGCAGCCTCAGTGCCGTCTTTCCAATAGAGTACTTGTTTAGGGTTCGCAACCGGCTCGGCATCGTTCCACGTAAAGTTGCCTTTGTACTGCTGCTCAATCAGCGCACCGGGCAGTTCATCCTCTGTCGATGCCACGTTGCCCACCTTGATAGAGCAGTCCTGGAATCGGATACCGTCGCAGAAGTTGAGTTTCAGTCCTTTCGTATGGGTGATATTGACATTATCGAACGTGATGTCTCGCACATAACTCTCCGGACGACCATAGATGAAGATGCCAAATCCGTTCTTGCCGCTGGTTGTAGTGGATTTGCACCCACTGATGGTTACATCCTTGAGGGTGATGTCATGGAATCGCGGGGTCTTATCTACCAGTGCCGGTGCATGGGCGTCAATCCATTCGGGATTAGGCAGGCTGTCATACCAACAAGTGATCGAGATCGGGCTGAGTACATTGGTCATTGTGCAGTTGCGCATCACGATGTTATAAACATCGCCGCTGCGGTCGTTGTTGGACTTGAGGCGGAAACCTGCATCCGTACCGCTCAGCGTCAAGTTCTCGTAGATGATATCGTGCATGTTCGTTGTGTAGCTGCCGAACGATGCACCGTGACCTGCCAACAAGGTACAATTCCATACATGCACATATTGTGCATTCTCATCGCAAACAACATTGTCGTCGCCGGTATCAATCTCGCAATCGTAGATGTTGACGTACTGCGTCCATATGGGGAAACCGTCGGTGTTGTGAGAGGGGTCTTCTACGCCGTGCGAAGCAGGGTTCTTGACGGTGATGTCGTGTGCTGTAGCATGTGCACCCTTACCGCTACGACCGATGGTGATATTCGTGTTCGGGGCGTTCTGGATGCGGAAGTTACGGAACAGATACCGTTCGCCCTGCCAGAACCGAATCAGTGCACTGCGGGTAGTGGATTTCTTCGCAGCTTTGGCTGTCTCCACCTGGTCCCACCAAGGCGCACCTTGTCCGTCAATAATCGACGTCTCACGGCTCTCGCCCTCAATCACGATATCCGAAGCTTTGTTCTTGCCCGTGATGAACGGCGATTCCATCTTATAATAGCCGTTTCCGTCCTTGGGGAAGGTGGACATAGGCAGCATCTTGAGTGTGGCGTTCTCACTCAGGTGCAGGATGGTCTTCGAGCCTATGGTCAGACTTCCGCTCAGGAACGTACCGGCGGGTATAATCACCGCTCCACCTCCGGCATTAGCCGCAGCGTCGAGTGCGGCCTGTATAGCAGCCGTGTTGTCATCAGAAGCAGTCGATGCATTGTACGGTGCATCGGTGATAACGAAGGTATTTGCCTCGGTGATTGCTGGCAGACCGGTGGGCAGTTGGCCTCAGCATCCATTGAGAACGGGAGTACCGTTGCCGTGGCGTGCATGCTCAACAGAGCGACTGCCAAAAGAAGGATTGTTTTCTTCATATCCATGTGTCCAATTATCAAATTAATACACAACAGCCTCACCAAACCCTCCCCGGCTGTTAGCCTGACGGATAGTTTTGCCCTTGTGCTCCGCTGTCAGTTGTGCGCCTTTGACGATGGCTACAAATGCGCCGTTATCCTCAACCAGATAAGCTGCATCGGCATCGATGGCAGCAGGATTAGCCGTTACTTGGGTGGCTATAGCCGCAGCGTCCCAGTTGTCGGCACCGAGTACCACATTCTGGTAGGTATAGATACCCGGGTTGTCCAGATAGATGGGGTCGGAGTCGGCTGCATAGTTGAGTCCGTCCAGATTATGCGATACAATCATTGTGCCGTCAGCCATATGGGTGTTGTATTCATGAAAGCGCACTCTGAGTCCTGCGTTCATGTGGGTGTAGCCTTGTGCGGAAGGAGCGATGCGGCAGGTTGTATTGAGCCACGTGCCTGCCGGCGAATGTTTCCAT
>CADBAZ010000126.1 GCA_902792835.1 uncultured Bacteroidales bacterium | reverse complement strand
GCAAAACGTGACGATCCCGAGTTCGTCGGGTTTCAGCCAGATGTTGGTGAACAGCGGCAACGTGACGAACCAGGGTCTGGAAGTGACGCTCAGTTACGACGTTTTCGCTTCCGGCGACTGGCGTTGGAACATCGGCGCGAATGTCTCGCTCAACCGCAACAAGATCGGCGGCTTGGACGGCGACCAATATGCTACTTCGCTCTGGTCGAAAGCCGATCAGGTGTTTCTCCAGCGCAACGGCTGCCCGATAGGCACGCTCTATGGTTACAAAGAGGAAGGCATTGATCCTACGACCGGCGAGATTGTTTATGCCGACCTCAACGGCGACGGTACAATCACCGAAGCCGACCGCACGATCATCGGTAATACGAACCCGAAGTTCACCGGCGCACTCAGCACACGGTTGGAGTGGAAAGGGCTGTCGCTGTCGTTTATGTTGTACGGCTCGTACGGCAACGATATTTTCAACTACAACCTCACGGATATCACGATGTCGAACATCGGCAACATCACCAAGGCTGCCTACGAAGGGCGCTGGACAAAGGAGAATCCCAATGGCGCCACATGGCCGAAAGCCACAGCCGGTTACACGCGCACATGGCTCATCAGCGACCGCTATGTCGAGGACGGTTCGTTCCTGAAGATGAAATACTTGACACTTGCCTACGACTGGTACAATCCCGCCAAGTGGATCAAGAAGATCAACTTCAACTTCACGGTCAACAACCTCTTCACGGTGACCAAATACTCATGGTTCGAACCCGACGTCAATGCCGGTGGTACGAATGCTGCCACCCCGGGGGTGGATAGTTACTCGTATCCTTCGGCTCGCACTTACGCACTCGGCATCAACTTCACCTTCTAAATGCACATGATTATGAAAAAAATATCTAACAGCCTGAAAGGCGGTCTAACAGTGATAACGGTCTCACTTCTAACAGCGTTAGCGGTCTCTTCGTGCAACTGGATTGAGGAGAACCCAAGTAACCTCGTCACTGACACCAGCATGGGCGATAGCCCCGAGGCATGCGACGAGTGGGTTACCGGCACGTACTCCAAGTGGATCTACGACATGTTCTGTTGGGGATATTTTCCCAGAATGCTCGAGTTCGATGCTGATTACATCTCCGGTCCCGACTGGCTGTTCGGCACGTTCGGCGCGGGTAACTTCCAAGGCGAAAGTGACCTGCCTGATGCCCTGTGGAAAGGCTGCTACGGATTGATCAACCGTTCAATAAATGCCGAATCGCACATCGCCGCCATGCAATCCCTGACCAACGCGCAGCGCAACAATGCTATAGGCGAGATGCGTTTCCAGCGTGCGTTCGCGTACTTCTTGCTCGTGCGTGCTTATGGCGATATACCTATCCAAAACGCTGCAGATTTCAACCAGCCGCGTCGCCCCGTAGCCGAGGTCTATGACACCATCATCAATCTGCTTGAGTCCTCTACGCGTCTGCTATACAAGAACACTGACAGCGACTACCAAGCCGGTCACGTCAATGCCGGTTCGGCTGCAGGTCTGCTCGCGAAGGTCTATGCCACCATGGCTGCTGCGGCTATGCCCGAAGGCACGGAGGTTATCATCCGCAGCGGTGCGCCGTACTACACCGACGGCAGCGGCGACAAGCAATACGCAGCGCTGAAGACTTTCCACCTGAGCAAACGCTCAGTCCAGGGCTACGAAGCGATGAACGCCACGCAACTCTGGCAACAGGCGGCAGACTGGGCGGAAAGTGTCACAGACGGCACGTTCGGCGTGTATGAACTGCTGCCTTACGACGATCTGTGGAAGAAAGCCAATGCCACCGCCTCGGAGTTCTTATTTAGCGTAGGCACGGTTAGCGGTAATGCTACCTACAAGATTGCCGTGCACACCCAGTACGAAGGGTACATGACTGCTACGGGGTCGGACTTCATCCAATCGGGCGGCTGGACAGGCTGCACGCGCCACTGGTACGATCTGTTCGACCACGATGACTACCGCATTACCCAAGGCGTGCGTCACCGTTGGCGTAACTACACCCAGCGCGAGTCCAACAGCGGATTCTACTACCCCAAGGACGAGGAATACACGATCATGGCTACCGGACGTAACCTCGCCGGCGACTGGGTGAAAGACCCCGAAGGCATCTTTGCCGACGGCGTGAACTACTACTATTCGACCGATGCCCAGTGCCTCGCGTTCACCACGAAGTATGAGGATGTCACCGACGATGCCATCGACAACGCCGATGCCAACTGGCCTTTCCTCCGTTTGGCTGATGTGCTGCTCGTTTATGCTGAGGCACTCAACGAACTTGACCGCCCGGGCGACGCCATCCAACAACTCAACAAGATACGTGCCCGCAGTAACGCCAACCGCGCCTCGATGGGCGGTAGCCACCCGCTCAGCGACAAGACTCTCCGCCGTTCGGCGATCATCGAGGAGCGTGCCAAGGAGTTTGCCTGCGAAGCTGACAGACGTTGGGATCTGATCCGTTGGGGTATCTACCTCGATGCGATGAACGCCATCGGCGGTATGGATGACAGCGGTGTGCTCAAGACACGAACAGAGCGGAATCTGCTCTTCCCGATTCCCGCACAGGAGATCAATACAAACTCTTCTATAAATAATAACAACCCCGGTTGGAATTAAGCCAACCATCAGCCAAACTTGGCTGATAATAAACAACAACGATTATGAAAAAACTATTAACTTTTTGCGCTGCCATGTGCGCAGCAGTAACCCTTTTCGCTGCAGAGCGCGTAGTTTGGGAAGGCAACAAAGCCATCTCATGGAACAGTGACGTTTATCCGGGCGAGCAGTTCGAAACCCCTGACGGCATCTTCGCCGACCTGAAAAAAGACGAAGTTATCAAGGTCACCGTCATTGCGCAGGTTGACGAACCGCAGTACGTCATGACCTACAAAGCCGGCGACAGTTGGGAATGGACAGACCTGCCGACCAACGTTGCTGACGGCTTGATGACCTACACCGTTGCTTCCGACGAGATTGCCGGATTCATCGCCCAGCGCGGACTTATCTTCCGCGGTCAAGGCTACGACATGACCAAGATTGCCATTGTCACCGAGGACGAAGAGCCCGTTGATCCTGATCCGCTTCAACCCGGTGAGGAAAGAGTGCTCTGGGAAGGCGAGGAAACCCTCTCATGGAACGAAGTTGCCGAGCAACCTGCCGAGGTAGGCGCATTGCTTGGCGAGAAAGACCAGCTGCTCGTTACCGTTAGCGCCAAAGGTGCTGCCGATTGGCCAAAAGTGCTGCTGCGCGACTTGAGTTCGAACCAAGTGGGCGAAGATATACTCCTCAACGAGGTCAGCGTGTTCCCGTATGTTGCCACGTTCACCCTCTCTGCCAGTGACGTCGAGGGACTCAAAGACGGCTTCAAACTCTGTGGTGACGGGGTGACGGTTACCCAGCTCGTGCTCAAGAAATACAAAGAGCCCGATGAGCCCGTTGAGCCTGCCGAGGAATATACCTTCACTACCGTTTGGACGGGCGATATAGCCATCTCGTGGAATCAGGAAGTCTATGCAGGCGTTGAGTTCGACACCTACGATGCACAGCAAGATATGCTTGCCGGTGTTGCCGAGGGCGACAGCATCCATATTCACTACGCTCAGACTATCGAAGGCGCACAGTTCGCACTGACGTACAAGAAAGGTGACGACTGGGCTTGGACTGATCTCACCGTTGTGGTCAGCGACGACCATTTCGCATACAAGATCGCTTCGGAGGATATTGCCCAAGACATTGCCGACCATGGTCTGATCATTCGCGGTCAAGGCTACCACGCCATCGCCATTGAACTTGGCAAACCCAAAACAACGGCAGTGAACGACGTAACTACCGTCACTCCAGCCCACAAGATCATCGAGAACGGTCAAGTGTTTATCATCAAGGGCGGTGTGCGTTACAACATACTTGGCGCAGTTGTGCGCTAATGTTTTTGGGTAATTTTGGGCAATTTTTGACCTAAAAAAAGTGGCGCATCATTTCCGATGCGCCACACTTTTTTGTTAGGATTACTCTTTCGT
>CADBAZ010000125.1 GCA_902792835.1 uncultured Bacteroidales bacterium | reverse complement strand
GGGCAATCAAAAAGGTATCAGCGGCTCATGCCGCCGATACCATTCATCCGCCCTTGTGTATGATCACTCCGTCCGTTTAGTGTGATTTATCTCTCCGTTTGTTTTGAGTGAATTTTATTCACTCCATTACCTTATATTTTTCTTCGTATTTCAAGCGGATATCATCCGCCGCCCCTTACTTCACTTCCAGCCCTTGCACGGTGTAGGTCTTACCATCGTGGAGGATGAAGAGTTGACCGTTGCGGATGAACTTCGTGTGCGAGGCATTACCTGCCGAGATGTTCTCTACTGCGGTTGCACCGGCTTGAATGTTCATTTGTCCCCAGAGTTCATCGTTTTGGTAGTCTTCCACTACATCCTCGGGTACATATACTGGAATCTGACGGCTGACATCGTAGAACGTGCGCGGACGAATCTCCGGCGGGGTAGTGGAGTTGACCGTAATCTGCTCAAGCTTCGAGCACAATGCAAAGCAGTTGTCGCCTATTGAACGTACGGACGACGGCAGTGACAAGTCTTGCAGGTACGTACAGCCATAGAATGCGCCATCACCTATCTCCTCAACGCCTTCGGGAATCTCCAAGTGTTGGAGCTGGTGCGCATTGTAGAATGCCCAGTTGCCTATCTTGCGGAGTTTGCTGGTGGCTGCCAACATCGTATTTCTTCCCGGAACATTGGACGGCTGCTTGCCACCGAAGGTAATGGCTTCAATGCTACGGCAATCCTCAAATGCCGATTGATCAATCACCTCTACCGATGCAGGTATATCAATGGCTTTCAAGTTCTTGCAACCGGCTACAGCCATGTAACTTACCGAAGTAAGCCCTGCGGGCAGTACAAGTTCCGTCAGGTTGTAGTTGTCCTTGAACGCTTCGTCGGAAAGTGTGGTGTTCGATACACCGCCTACATTCAGCGAAAGCAATGTTTTGTACGAACGATTGATTACGCCGAACACATTGTCATTAAGCTCTCCACGGTTAACAACTACCTTCTCCAAGTATTTCGGACAACTTGTCCAATTCACTTCCGGTACGTCAAAGAACCACGTCGGCGCTTCCACGGTCTTGAGCTTGGGTAGAGGGTTAGGTGTTTCAATTTGCCAACCATGAGAATTATACTCTAAATCACCGGCAATCGTGTAACGGTATTCATCATAATAACTCTCCTGGCACTCCCATGTCCATACTCCGTTTTCACATTGTTGACGGTTATATTCCCCAATGCTGAGCACACTACTTGGAATCTTGATTGTTTCCAGACCGGTGCAATCATCGAGAATGTCATGATTTAAGTAGATAAGACTACTCGGGAATTCCAACGAAGTCAAGTTGTTGCATTCTTTGAAAACGTACGATCCTATGTATTCAATACCTTCCGGCAGGTTAATGGAAGTTAAATTATAGCAGTAACTGAACACTTCATTTCCAATATGTCGGATACCTTTGCTTAGTGAAACCGAAGTTAGTTTTGCGCATGATTGAAACGCCCTATCTGCTATGCTGTCAGCATTTGAGGGTATAACAACGGAAGTCAATTCGTCACAATTGCTAAACGCATAATCGCTGATACACTTTACACTATTGGGTATAGTATATGCTCCCTCTTTGCCGCGTGGGTATTGAATCAGGTTCGTTGCTTGTTTATCGAAGAGTACGCCACTGATTGCACTAAAGTTCGGATTATTTGCATCAACGGTAATATAACTTAGTGTGTAGCAACTGAGTGCTCGTTTGCCAATAATCTTCAAGCTTGCAGGAATGCTGATAACCTGCAAATTCGTACAACCTTGGAATAATTCGCTAGTTAATCGCGTGGCTAGATTCCAAATGGTATAACTGGATTGCTCATAATCCAAAATGTCAATAGCACATGTTCCCGCATAGCGAATGTTATCATGTACCGGCAGGCTTGTACAACCGTAAAAAATAGATTGTAATGAACTGCTGTAGTAACCGTCTTCCAATTTGTCCGGAATATTGATGGTGGTTAGACTGCTGCAATTCCGGAATGCGTCATATCCTATATATCTAAGACTTTCCGGAAGTTTTACAGTAACCAGACTACTGCACTCTTTAAATGCTTCACCATGAATATTTACAATTCCCTCTGAAATATTCACGGATGTTAAATTGCTGCAATTTGCGAAATAACCAACATCAGTTACATTGTATGTGACTCCCTCATATTTAACAGTTGTGGGAATAGTTATGGATATTAAATTGTCGTTCCATTCGCCATATGCGGTAGCTGTATTGCCATCGTGCCACTCACTTTGTGGATACAGTTCGTAATACAAGTCACCAATTTGCACTCTGTCGGCAAATAGTGTTCCAACGCCTGCCATGACGGCAAGTAAAAGAGTAAAGATTTTGTGTTTCATATTTGTTTGATTTTTAGGGTTTGTCAACAAAAAGCGCGAACGATGCTTATCTCACTTAGAGGTTGTAGGATACCCGTACAGCAAATAAGTCTCGCCCACGCTTGTGTGAGCGTTTACGTGACTTATTTTGGCTATACATAAAAACTTCCTACATTTCTAAGTGCCAAATAAATCGCAAACGCGAATAATTATATGTCAAAAAACCTCATTTTTTATACACTGTTGAGGGCAGTGTGTTATATATATTCCCCTTTTTCCTCTGCACGCTTTGCGTGCTCGTTTCCCCCGTTTCATCGGGGGAACATCATCCCGTTTCATCGGGGGAACATCATCCACAAGTGGGGATAATTAACTTATTGAGCCTGTGTATAATTGCTCAATAGGGAATATCAAGTCCCAATTCTTTCCCCAAACAATATTACCGTCTTCAATTGTGAAGCGACTGAACTTGCGAGGGTTAAGATACTTGTTATATTGCGGATGTGGATGATTGCGAATGAATGCCCCGATATCCACACGGCGAGAAGTGCTGTCGCTAAACAGCAAATCTACCGATAGATTGCCGGCGTCTTTCGCTCCTGTAATATATAGTCTGCTCATAGTTATAATTTGGTTTTAATGACTGTACTTCTCACAACTTGCCTCATCACGAAGAATTTCACCCATTTAGAGATAATGTTCTTACTGTATTTCTGAATAAATGCCTCAGCGGTCTTTTGGTCTTTTGCAGAGAGAGGCTCTGCTCCTGCTTTTTCTCGCATTCGTATTTCTACCAACTTGCCGTCTTGCATTATGAGTTCAAAAATGCTTTGGCAACTTTTGTGCGTCACATGCACATGAATAGGCTCATGCTCATTTGAGTAAAAGAAAAAGACAAATCCGAAGTATTCAAAAATCTTTGGCATGTTGTGTTGGTTTGTAAAATCGCTGCAAAGTTACGAAAAATTTTTCAATTATGCAAATTTTTGTGGGGAAAATTTGCAAATGTCAAAAAAAAATAGTATCTTTGTAGTCGGAATCGGGAATAGGGGTTGCGTGTCGGGAGCTCTGCGTAACGGGGACAAAAAAAGCAGCGATTACTCGCTGCTCGTGAACCAGCTGGGGCTCGAACCCAGGACCCCATCCTTAAAAGGGATGTGCTCTACCTGCTGAGCTACTGATTCTGTCGCGTTCGGCAAATAACCGACTTTAACGCAAAAGCGGGTGCAAAGGTACAATAAATATTTGGAAAACGCAAATATTACCGAGATATTCGGTATAAATAGTCAATAAATTTATGGATTTTGCAAACTACACACGTCGAAAGACGAGTACAACACACGTTGGAGCGCTGTGTATAGGCAGCGATTACCCGATTCGTATTCAGACCATGGCGAACACCTCAACCAACGATATTGAGGGTAGTGTGGCTCAGGCTTTGCGTTGCCGTGAGGCGGGTGCTGAGCTGCTGCGGTTCACTACACAAGGACTGCGTGAGGTGGAGAGCCTCAGGCAGATCCGCGAGCAGTTGCTGCCCACGGTGGGCGACAGTCTGCCACTGGTGGCTGATGTGCATTTTCAAGCCGATGTGGCGGATGCTGCGGCTCGGGTGGTGGAAAAGGTGCGCGTGAACCCGGGTAATTATATTGATCCCGCGCGTAAGTTCAAGCATATTGATTACACCGACGAAGAGTATCAGGCAGAGCTCAAGCGTTTGCGTGAGCGGTTC
>CADBAZ010000124.1 GCA_902792835.1 uncultured Bacteroidales bacterium | reverse complement strand
CAGGCTGCCACAATATCACCCTGAACGTCTGGGCTGGCAACGATGCAGCAATGCAATTTTACCAAAGCATGGGCATGCAACCGCAAAAAACAGGAATGGAAATAACCTTTCATTAGGCAATGATATGGAGATAGTTGATTTGTTGGAATACAGCGAGCGGGCGCAACTGCGGGAGTGGTTTGAGCAACATGCAGCAACAGAGAAATGTTGTTGGATCGCAGTGTATCGCGGGAAGAACAAACCCGAAGGCGTGTGTCTGCCCTATCTGGATGTGGTGGAAGAATCGCTCTGCTTCGGATGGATCGACTCGACGCTCAAGCGTCTGCCTGACGGTCGATTAGCGCAACGTCTCTCGCCGCGACAGAAACGCAGTCATTGGACAGAACTAAATAAACAACGCTGTGCTGACCTGGAAGCCTGTGGCCGGATGACCGACCTCGGTCGCGTAGCATTACAAAGAGCAAAACAGTAACTTATAAAAATAAATTATGAAAACATCATCAAAAATTTGGATGTGTCTGACGGGTGTAGCACTCGTGGCACTGGGTATTCTGTGTATTATGTATCCGGGCAGCACGCTGCTGTCGCTTTCGTGGGTGTTCGGATGTTTGTTCTTCCTGGGTGGTTGCACGCAGATGGCAACATGGGCTGCTACGCGCGGATTTATGCCGTTGAGCGGTTTGGCATTCCTCTCGGCGCTGCTGCAGATCATCTTGGGTCTGATTATGGTCTTCAACCCTGCTCCGCTGATGGTAGCTCTGCCGTTTATCTTCGCGTTCTGGTTGCTCTTTGAAGGTATCGATTTGGCTGTAGGTTCATTTGACTTCAAGCGCGTCGGTTTCCGTCGCTGGTGGATTCAGGCGTGCTTTGGTGTGCTGGCTGCATGTTTCGGCGTGTACTGTCTGGTTAATCCGAACGTCAGCATCGAGACGATCGCCTGGGTAGTCGGTCTGGGAATCATCCTGGATGGTATCGGCTATTTCGTCAAGGTGGCTGTGGTTCACAAAGTGGAGAAACGCTTTGTTCGCCTGCATGACCGTCTGCATGAGATTGAGGATATCACGTGGGAAGATGTGAAATGAAACGGATACGGGCGTATATCCTTGCACTGGCGGCAATCAGTTTAGCTGCGTGCAGTAATCAACCCAAAGTTATGGAAAACGAAGCTATTCAAAACATCATGACGCGCGTATCGGTGCGTGCGTTTACCGGTGAGAAGATCAGCGAGGCGCAATTGGACACGCTGTTGCGTGCCGCGATGGCTGCTCCATCGGCTATTAACAAACAGCCTTGGGCATTCATTGTGGTGACGGACGAAGCGAAGATTGCCGCATTAGGCGAGGCGCTGCCTTACTCCCGTTGTGGAAACAAACCCGCCGTAGCAATCATCCCCTGTGGTGATCTGGGCAAAGCTATTCCGGGTGAGATGGCGGATTTCTGGATCAACGATGTGTCCGCAGCAACAGAGAATCTCTTGTTAGCTGCTCACGCAATGGGATTAGGGGCTGTATGGACAGGCTTGCATCCCGACATGAACCGCGCTAAGATAGTGCAAAATATGCTCGGGCTGCCCGAATATATCATCCCGCTCTGCATCGTACCCGTCGGCGTACCGGCTGAGCAACCGGAGGTAAAAGACAAGTTCAAACCGGAGAATATTCACTATAACGCATGGTAAAGAGGATACGCGCCAGCGCATCGTATCGCTCACCGAACAAAGTAAAGCCCTGCGCGAGCAAGCGGAAAATATACCCGAAAGCATGAGCAAGGCGGTGATGGCATCAGAGAAAGAATTGGCGGAAATCCTGCAAATGATTCCGCTGCTCGATAAACTGATTGAAGAATTAAAAAAACTAAATAAATAACCCTCAAATTTGTACGCTTTGGATAGCGTGCATCGTACTGATAAGTTCATGTTCAACTAAAACAAACGAAACTATGACAACCATTTATGATTTTACGACCCTCAGCAACAAGGGCAAAGAGGTGAACCTCGCAGATTACAAAGGACAAGTGATTCTTATCGTCAATACCGCCAGCAAGTGTGGTTTTACGCCGCAATACGACGGTTTGGAAGCACTGTATAAGAAGTATAAAGACCAAGGCTTCGTGATTCTTGGTTTCCCTTGCGACCAGTTTGCTAACCAAGAGCCGGGCAGCGACGAGCAGATCGAAGAGTTCTGCCGCCTGAACCACGGAGTAACCTTCCCGCTGATGGCTAAATCCGACGTCAACGGTGCCAACGCCAACCCCGTATTCGAATACCTCAAAGCGCAAGCTCCGACGGAAGAATACAAGGGCATCAAAGCCAAAGCGGCACATGTAATGCTCAAGGGTATAAGCAAGAGTGTAGAGAAGGAGAGCGACATCCTGTGGAATTTTACCAAGTTCCTCGTTTCCAAGGACGGAAAGACCGTTCAACGCTTCGCACCGGTAGCTGAACCCAAAGATTTCGAGGCAAACATCGTAGCCGAATTGGCGAAATAGACAAAAGACCGCTGCGCTAAAAGACAAAAGACCGTCCTTTCAGGACTAAAAGACAAAAGACCGTCCTTTCAGGACTAAAAGACAAACAACATAAATAAACGAAAATCATGAAAGAGCAAGTATTGAAAGCTATGCGTGAGTTCGGTCAGCCCGTTAACGCAGGCAAGATTGCGGAGATCACAGGTATCGACCGCAAGGAAGTGGACAAAGCGTTTGCAGAACTCAAGAAGGAAGGCGCAATCATCTCGCCCGTTCGCTGCAAATGGGCTCCGGCTAACTAAATGACAACGCTTCTTATAGGTTTACTCATCCCTCTGTTGGGCACTATGCTCGGGGCAGCGTTCGTGTTCTTTATGAAGCGCGACATGCCCGAGCGCCTGCAGAAGGCGCTGCTCGGCTTTGCGTCGGGTGTGATGGGGTTTCGCGCTTGGCTTTGTGCTGATGATGGTCTTGGATGTGGTAATGGGATAACTACAGTTATATGACAATAAACGACTTATGTTCATCACCATCGTTGACAACATAGAGATTGACCGCGAGCAGCGGAGTGTGCGCAAAGACGGCGAGACGGTACACTTGACAGGTCTTGAGTACGGACTATTGGAGTTCCTGTCTGCGAATGCTAATCGTATCTGCTCGCGTGAGCAGATATTGGATCATGTGTGGGGAACGCGTTTTCAGTATGATACAGGCACTATCGACGTGCACCTCAATGCCTTGCGCCGTAAGTTAGGCTGGTCAACCAAGCAACCGATAGAAACTGTTCGGGGAATAGGATTGATACTGCATACCGAGCGTCCGTCGGAGGATGTGTCGCCGTTATCCTTGCTTGCATACGGTTGGCTTCGTGCTCACGAGAACGAACTCAAAGCGCACGGCTTGGCAGTGCAGTTGCAACTCACGCCGTGGGTGAACACCCTGACGATGAATCCTGACAGCCTGCGTAAGTGGTTGGATGCTTCGCTCGAAATGCTGTTACCTACTGCCCAAAACAGAACCTTATGCCTTTCGTCGCATCTGACTACACACCATTTTACCCTTGCTTTGGACATAAACGGTACTATTACGGAGTTGCGCATTCCAATCTTAAGAATTTCTTAAGCAAAGTTTAAGAAAAAAGCAGTATCTTTGCACTCACAATTAGAAAACTATGCGTGCAAAGGTACTTTTTATATGTCTGTTGTTGGCAAGCGGAATGTTTGCCCAAGTACGTGAGGACATCGAGAAAAACAAGGTCTATCAGGGTTTTTCCGGCGGCATGATGTTGCACACCGGCTATCTGTTCGGGCGTGACGGTAATGCGCCCAAGACCCCGGAGGGTCGTTTGTGCAGTCCGCAAGGTGCGACGTTCGGTATAGGCGGAGCGTTGCGTGTGCATCTGTGGAAGCATCTGCGTACGGGTTTTGAAGGGTACGTGAGTACGATGCCAAGCGGTGCTACGGATAGTAAGGATGTACTCAAAAACGGCAGTTATGTGCGGATGGGGTGCGGCGGTGTGTTGGCGGATTGCTGCTGGCGCTTGGACAAAGCCTGGCCGTATATAGGCGGCGTGATCGGTGGCGGTTCGATGAAGGGGCTGTATATCTTGGACGGCGACCAGAACAGTTGGACGCCGGATCAGAACAGCACGTTCCACAAGCAGTCGTTCTTCTATGTCACGCCGTACGTGGGCTGCGATTATTGCCTGACGCGCAAGGTGCAT
>CADBAZ010000123.1 GCA_902792835.1 uncultured Bacteroidales bacterium | reverse complement strand
CCGTTTGTTCCGTGTGTTCCGTACTCAAATATTTTGTTCTGCAATTAACTTTCGCGTACAAAATTACGAAATATTTAGGAATTTTGCAAGAAATCCATCTATTTTTTTCTCAATTTATCTATTTTTTTCACATTTTCACCCAAAATCCCCCGATAAATCACCCCGCTCGCGAAAAATGTACCCTTATTTTGTTGCATATTTCAAATATTTTTCGTACTTTTGCAGCCGCAATCAGTCAACACTGATATATCTTTTCTGAATTCTGACCTCATGAGCGAACAATGGCAATGGCAAGAGCCCGGTAAAGCGTGGCACGGTGTAGGCATCTATCATGTCACCATCGTTGTGCCCAGCCGTGAGCCGTTGCTCGGCGAGCTCGTTATTCCCGGCAATGACCCCAAGCAAGCCTTTGTCAAATTGACGGCATTAGGTGAGCAAGTTAAGGATTGCATGCGCGATATACCGAATCATCATCCTGAGATACAGGTTATTGCGATGCGAATGATGCCAGATCATGTGCATGTAATCTTGTACGTGCAACGCACAATGCCATCCGGCATCAAAGCGACAGTTCGTGGCATTTGGCAAGGAATCAAGAAAATAGGTCGTGACTATACGTCGTCAGTTATCCCGAATGTCATTCGGGGCAATCAACGATGTTTAGATGATCACTTGAATACCATTCAAGATAACCAACGACGCTTAGATCCCATCTTCACTGAAGTCCCCTTCATCCGCCCATTGTCGCACAAGGGGCAGTTACAGACGATGATTCACTACGTGCAACTCAATCCCCAGCGCCTTGCTACCAAGCGGCTGATGCCCGGGTTCTTCCGCGTGCAGCACGATGTGGAGCTCGCCGGGCGGAAGTACGACACCATCGGCAATATCAAGATCCTGCAAGCCGACAAATTTGCCCCCGTACACGTGCGCAGCATCTGGGTCGATGATGCCGAGCAACACGGCGATGATACCAAGTTGCGTGATTACAAGAACGGCTGCATCCGCGCCGCACGCCAAGGCACCGTCATGGTGTCACCCTTTATCTCGCCCCACGAAAAGGCTGTGCTTGATTACCTGTTAAGCGAGCGCCACACAATCATCTATATAGCCGACAACGGCTTTGGCGAGTACTACAAGCCATCATCCGCCCTCTTCGATGCCGTCGCCGATGGTAGGATGCTCATCCTCTCGCCATGGCAGCATGATCCGGATAAAAAGCACGTCACTCGCGCCGAGTGCGTCATGATGAACCAAATGGCAGAAGAGATCTGTAACGCCTAACCAAGATTCACAACAGAAAACTATAATTATAAATAAAATGGCTGCACCAAAAACAAAAAACAAACTCTATGGTATAGTTGATGTGATTGTCCAATCAGTGCGTGACAAAAGCATCGATATTCATTACGTATTTACAAAAGATTTTGCAAAACAATACGGATACCATGATGATGACTTTCAAGATTTTTTTGAGTTGTTACGGTACAATTGGTACGATTCATTGCCATACATAAATTCACTCACACTTGAGAATCGAATAAAAGAATTCGGTGCTATCACCTTGACAAATGGCTATCTTGTTGATGGAGCAAACGTTGCGTGTTGTATCATAAAGAATATTTTTGCTGGTTTTTGCATGACAGGCAAAATGTTTCTTCAAATGGATTTTTCACATGCAATTGTTCCAAACATCCTTTTTGACGAAGATGATTTCTGGGAAGATAGAACGGATTTTATATACATTTCTCATAAGGGCAAAAAGATTCATTTCACAGCGCGATCAATTCTGGATACAGAAGATCTACAAGGAAAGATAATAACATCAAAAACTGACCTGATGCAGCTGTTTCGTGTTGTACAATCCTGGGAAGACGACAAGAAAGATAATTTAACATGGCGTTTAGTCGAGCATACTGATAATGAGTTGCCGAAAGAAATAACTATTAAAGCCGATGAAGTTGTCAATAATGACGACGAGCCTCATCTAGTACCGTTAAATATATATGGATTCATGGCTTCTCTCATTCATGCAATGTGTAGAGATATAGTGCGACGTAAAATATTTAATGTCAATTGGTACGATGAAAACTGGGCGATAACAGTACCGCTTACAGCTACTAATATTAATCTTCTCTCATATAAAGACTTACCCAAAAATCTTCATATCCCTGCCATCGATGTTATTGATGCATATTTTGAAACCGCATTTGAGATTATGCAAAATAAACTTCATTTTAAAGAAAGCGCTTATGAATATAACCCGGAATATGTAATAAAAAACATACTGAATGTTGAATTAAATCAACGAAAACTACTCAACAATTCACTCCTTTGGAAGAATCTTCCCAAAGAAGTGCAACAAATGCTCCTGAAATATCTCGACATCTACATCAACTTCCTCCGCAAGCGCTCTGGTGCAGAAGAGCCCGCACATGAACAAACAAATATAGCATCAAAGGCTGCAATTAATCACGAACAATCACTACCTTTCTTCGTTCCCGAAAAACTCAAAGAACTTGGGACATTAACCTATGAGCAGTTCTGTGATAAATATCGTGAAGCCGTTCAGAGCGATGCTCCTAAGTTAGCCAAATTCTTACACCGTTATGAAAAATTAAAAGTGTTTGACTTTTCAGGCTATCGTAAAAGGGAAGTACTTGAGACCTTGCAAGCTTATTTCCCGGAAATGAAAGAGTATAAGTACAACAATTTTGTGACTTATTTCTAATCATTACACCATTGGGGTTTCATTGAGTTCATTGGGATGATTTTTCCTCTATGAACTATTTAATTGGGTTTTCATTGGGTTTTCATTGGGTTTGGGCATCTGTATTTGCAGATGTCTTTTTTTTGTCGTAACTTTGCACCGGATTTCAGATCAGTAACCGCTGCTCTACAAGGAAATCCATAACAACAATTATCAATCGCCAATCCAAGCGGATATAATAACCGGTGGCTGGCACGATCCGCACTAATCCTCAGTGCCTGCCATCGGGAAAGGGATTTACGATTGGTCATAAATGTAAGCAGTATGCAAATCTTCGTTAAGGAGTACGACTGGATGTGGTCGCCGTCTGGGCTCAATCTCAATCCATCTGAATCTCGCGTGTTTGCCTATATCTATGGCTTAACTGAATCAAAAAACACCAAAATCAATGGCTACAACGGAAGCGTCAGACAACTCGCTAAAGACCTCGGATTGAGTCTCGGTACTACATCTTCAGTCTTAAGAACTCTACAGGACAACCAACTCATCGTTAACCAACAGGGTACACTCAGGAGTGTTCAATCTCCGAACAACAATGTTCAATTCCTGAACGATAGCGTTCAATTTCCGAACGAAAACGTTCATTTTCCGAACAAAAGTGTTCAATTATTGAACTCCCCTTATACCCCTATAAAAGAAATAAATAAAGAAATAACTACTACTAACAACACGTGCGATACAATCGCACTGCAAACGTCGAAGAAGGAGGATTCAGATTTTTCTGTTTTCCAATCTGCGTTCAATAACGCTACCGGCAACCGCGCCGAATGGACGAATCGCGAAAACGCATGCTACAAAATTTGGCATGAGGAAATCCCGAACGACAAACGCGCGCAGATCATCCGATGGCTCAACCAAAACGACTGCAACCAGACCAACCCGATCTTCTTCCTCCGTGGCTTCCAAATGCCAGAGCCTACCAACTATTTCGGCAAGTCTTTGCCGAAAGGTAAAGATTTCTTTATCGCCATCTACAACGGCAAGAAAGGTCTCTACACAGCATCCGACGTACAGCTCTATGGCATGCAAGCCCCGCAACCATTTATCGTTTAACCATCATGCGATAAATCCGAAACGTACGCCAACATCGAGCCATTATCGGGTCATTATCGAGCCATTATCGATACTATCTGCATCACATCGTGCATTTTGCACTCGGAGTCTTCACAATCATTGTGCATTTCGCGCTTATGTTTAAGCGCGGAGTAGTCGAGACAAATTAACGTCGTTAATTTTAGGGCAATGATATTGCCCGCTTAAAAATCAGTTTTTATGGATCACATCACAATCACAGACCTCCGCAAGGAGATTGAGCGCAAACGCGAAGAGCCTATGACCGATGAGCAGTTCAAGACACTGCTGTCGGGCTTCAGAAAGCACTGCCAAAGACGGGGATTATACTCACCTGCATCGGTCGATGTTGCTGTCTTTTAAGGTTTACGCCCTTGAATAACGGAAACCTTAACCGGATTAAGGTAACGGAAGCCCCAAATTTGGAGTTTCCGTTTTTTTTTCGTAATTTTGCAGTGGTTTTCGTGATCGCCCAATCTTGGTCGATACAAAACCAGCGTTCTTTGACATATTTAACCCCTCTACGCTGCCCGGAGGTATAAACATGGGTAGCACGACATGGCAAAAGTAAGATGGGCACCGGGTATCGAGTTCATTAGCGGTGCACTGAAGAAGATCAACAAGAAGTCGCAGCATGCTGCCGACCAGGAGATGCTCTTGGCTACCCACCGCGTAGCCGCGACCACGAGCAAGGACTGCACGCGTATCTACTTGCGCGGCATCGAGTCTGTCACCCGCAGCACTCCTGTCACTGCCGACGAGCAGGCTCAGCGCACTCGCTTCGCTACGGTGGCTCGCGCCGTTCAGGCACGTAAGCAGGATCTGACGAAGATCGCAGGCGACTTGGCAGCCTTCAACGCCCAGAAGGACAACCCGAACGGCAAGAAGACCATGCGCTCGTACCTGTGGATGGTTTGCGACGCGGAACTCGGCTAAACGTGTGTTAACTTGGAAAATAAACCTATATAAACACTGCTTGCGAGCACCCCACTTCGTGTTACTTGTGGGGACCCCGCTATGGTTTGCCGTGCTACGTACGTGAGTCTTAGCTTGCTAAGGTGCTCACTCAAGCGAGCTTGATGACCACCTTATCAACCTAATCTTCACCTCTTCGAGGCGCAAACCCACAAGCAGCAATAAACCCAAATAAACCACGTAGGACAAATGCATTGAATTAGTTTAATTAGTGAACAAAACGAGATTCATCGTAATGGATTCATTGGAATTTATTTATGTTTATCGCTGATGATGTCTGTTACTCGGAGAGTTGTGGATTTGGCTCATCAAATAATCGTTCGAGCGTAGCGAGATAAGAAGTCTTATTTGAATGAGTGACGTAGCAGACAAAGACACAAGTCCGGAACGGACAACAGACAGCATCAGGGTTTATGTAGGTTTATTTTCTTAAATAACACTTCAACTAAAATCGAATCCGTATGAGTAAACAGCAGATTTACAAGATCATTGAGACGATCGTCCTGGCGCTACTCACGTGTTGCGCAGTGGCGCTGGGCATGACGTCCTGCAAAGCCTGGCGAACCATCACCACCACGGCAACCTACAGCGCCGCCCCGGACAAATCCGGCAACCCCGTCACCACGATTCAGACCAAAACCACTGAGGAGTACACGGGAGTAAAAAAGAATTAAAAAAGAATTAAAAAAGAATTGAGGCTCGAAGTGAGCCTCAATTCTTTGTATCTAACTGATCCCTCCACTTTAATGGGGTCCCCAAAGAAACCAAGCACTTGTGCTGTTTCGCATGGGGAGAGCGGAGGCAACCGTGCGCTTTATTGCGCCAGGCGCAATCTGTTAGCGCGGTTTGCCGAACGCTCAACGGATCTCTGTGCCGAGGGCATTGTAGGTCTTGCCGTCGCGGAGGATGAAGAGCTGACCGTTACGGATAGTCTTGGTAGCCTTGGTGTCAACAGCGGTGTTGTCAACAGCGGTACCTTGGTTCTTCTCGATATAGAAGAAGCCACCGAACTCAGCCCAATCCGAATCATAATCCGGCTTGAAGTAGATCGTCTTGAGGCCTTCGTGGTCAGCGTCAACCTTGTAGTCGTTGCCCTCGCCATCGGGATACCATTCTTTAATTACGTCGCTTTCAACACGAACGACCTTGATGCTCTCGTCCTTAACGAGGTTGACAGTAAGTTGATACTCGCTCGGGTTCTCGGGGTTAGCCTCGAAGAGCAGATCAGCACTGAGTGCTGCAACATCCCAGCCCTTCTGTCCGATCAGATAGAATCCGTCGGTGAGCACGGGTGCAGGAGCAACGTAGAACTTACCCTCGAGTTTGAAGATCAATATCCACTCGTCTTTATTCACTTCTTCCCAGAAGAACGTTACCTTAACGTTGCCATCCTCAGCCAGTTTGAATACGATATTATTATCACCATCCGTACTCAGACCTTCCGCCTTCACGCTCAAAGCGTCGAAGCCATAAACTTTGTCACCTTCCCAGTTACCATCTTCGATAACCTTGAGTTTGTACTCTGTATCGGCTTGCAGTCCTTCGAAGATGTAGTTGTCTTCGGTTGACTTAATGGCTTGAGCATCCCATGCGTGTTCTTCGCCTACGAGAGCAGCGTTACCTGAGATATAGAACTTGGCAGCAGGTTCAGGAATGTATACATCCCATGTTCCCTTGCTGTAGTACCCTTCGTCCGGCAGGATGGTGAATACAGCCTTATCCCACTGGATGCTATCGTTAGGCGTCTGGTTCCACTGGTACCCCTCACCACCGTTCCACTTGGGCTCGGTAGCGTCCTTGTTGAAGCGAACGAAGATGATGGAGTCAGCCTCTGCAAACACCTTAGCCACCAAGGTGTCGTTGTCCTCAGCCTTCGGAGCGAAGAACGCGGTAAAGGCGTTGATCGAATACTCCTTATTCCAAACCCACGCAGCAATCTTGGCGTCGCCGTCAGCCCACTGGTTCGGAACGAGGAACAGGTCAGCCATTACGGGAACATAGAAATCAGCTTCTACGGTAAAGACAGCCTCGTCATCGCCGGAAGCGGGTTTGTAAGTAACCTTGAAGTCACTCTTCTCTCTGAGGGTGAAGCAGATGTTGTTGTGATCATCCGTGCTTACGCCTTCCGGTTTAACGGTCAACTGCTCAAAGCCGTAATCATCAGTCCACTCGCCGTCGTTCATGCAAAGACGGAATGCATAGTCACCGGCAGCGAGGTCCTTAATCTCATATGAGTCTTCATATACAGGAACGAAAGTGCTCCATCCGCCAAACACCTCTGCGTTACCTACGATGTAGAACTTGGGATCAGGTTCGGGCTCCGGGAAGGTGATGCCGATGGAGTCGTTCTTAAACGTCCATGTGAAGGTATATGTACCGGCAGCGTCAGCTGTGAGCTTCAGGTTGTTTTGTGCATCGTCGGTTACACCGGCTACACCCGGCCAATCACGGTGCAGACCATAAGCGCCGTCGTTGGCTTTGGTCAGCCAAGCGCCGTCCTTGAGCACCTTGAACTCGTAGTCACCCTTAGCCAGTTCGACTTCGTAAGAAGCGGTCAGCTTGTCGTTAACGAGGGTCATGTTGTTAACCACCCATGCTTCGTCTTTGACATCCCATGCACCTGCGATCTGCATTGCGGGCACGTGATCTTCGAGCTTGATACCGTGGAGCTGGAGCGTTGTGCCGGAAGCGGTAACGGTATAAACGTGACCTTTCTTGAGCGCCAGTTGCTTGGTAGCATTCAGGTAGTTGTTCCCCTCAAGGATAGCGTCGATAGTGAACGTGCCTGTCAACTTGGTGGTAATATCAGCCTGATCGAATACGATGAGGTCCTTATTGTCGTTCTCTGTTCCACCTTCACCTACAACTTGACGGTTGTAGTAGAACGTAACATCTACATTCTCTTTGGCTGTAATAACCAATGAGGTGCTACCGGCTTTCTCTTTACCAACCAAGTTTTCAGCTGACGGATAACCGTCGGTGCGCACTTGGATAGCGTGGGTGAAGTCTTCACCTGCAATGGTGCGTGTATTTGGTTTGATCGTCGTTTCATACACACCGTCAATCTTGAGCAGATCTTCGTCAACGAAGTGGCTACCTGCCCGAACCGGTGTCTCGGCGGTAACTTTCCAGATGTTGCCTTCCAGCGGAACAGCAGCGGGTATAGGCTCAGGAATCGCATCCTCAGTAGCATACCAAGCGCCGTCATAGAAATAACTACCGGAAGTCCAATCCAGATCATCCGTCTGGT
>CADBAZ010000122.1 GCA_902792835.1 uncultured Bacteroidales bacterium | reverse complement strand
TCCGCCCGCCAACACCAAGCCCTAACACGCTATTGCTGCGAGCACTATATCACCCTTTATGGTGACAATAGCCAATAATCCGTTCACGCGTAAAGCAATGAGTTGTTACATGGGGTCAACATCAGGCTGTATGACGGTTCCCTTGCAATTCGGTAGGGTCTGCACGTAACGTACATGTTGCATCAGTATCGCCTTAGCCTGTGCAAACGAAGCATTTGCTTCTATGCGCAGACGGATGGTACGCAGGTGCATGTTCTGCACACGGGCTATAGGTGGAATAATCACATCGGAGCAACGGTTGCCGAATACCTTACGGAGTCGCTCGCTGAGTTCGCGGGCTGCGGTGTCGAGCCGCGTATAGTCGCGGTGCTTGAGGGTGAGGACAACAAGGCGGTAAAACGGCGGGAAACGGAAGGTCTTACGCTCCCCCAGTTGCGCGGTATAGAAAGATTTGTAATCATGCTTCTGTAAGTATGCATACAACGGATTGTCCGGCTGGAAGGTCTGGATGATCACCTCGCCCTGACTGCCCGTTCGTCCGGCGCGACCTGCCACCTGCTCCAACATCTGGAACGCGCGCTCCGAGCTGCGGAAATCCGGCGACTGCATCATGCTGTCGGCATTGAGGACTGCCACAAGCGATACGTCGTTGAAGTGCAGACCTTTGGTCACCATCTGTGTACCGATGAGTATATCTACCTCATGCCGTGCAAACGCATTGATGATGCGCTGGTGGCTGTTCTTGTTGCGCGTGGTATCGAGATCCATACGTGCCACACGTGCCTCGGGGAAAAGTCCGGTGACTTCGTCTTCAATCTTCTCGGTACCAACGCCAAAATCTCTCCATTCGCCCTGACAATTCGGGCAACTCTGCGGCGCACTGACCGTATAGCCGCAATAGTGGCAGACTAATGTATTCGTGCGCTTATGATAGGTCAGACTTACGTCGCAGTTGCAGCACTTAGGCACATAGCCGCAACGCTTGCAACCTATATACGGCGCATAACCCCGGCGATTCTGGAAGATAATGATCTGCTTGCCCTCTGTCAACTGCTTGTTGATGCGTTCCACGAGCGGGTCGGCAAAGTGCTCGAACATCTCCTTGCGGTGGTACTGCCGCTTGAGATCCACCAAGCCGATACGCGGCAGACTGAGTCCGGCGTAACGCTCGCTCATTTCCACCAAACGGTACTTGCCGGTCTGCGCATTGTAATACGACTCAATAGCCGGTGTCGCGGTGCCTAACAGCACGGAAGCGTTTGCCGCTTTAGCCATTACAACTGCTACGGAGCGCGCATGGTAACGCGGTGCAGGATCTTGCTGCTTAAACGAACTGTCGTGCTCTTCATCCACGATCACCAGCCCCAGATTCCGGAACGGCAGGAATACTCCCGAACGGGCACTCAGTATCACTTTCGGTTCGGTAGAGTTGAGCAGGTCTTTGTATATCTCCACACGCTCCATGTCGCTGAATCGCGAGTGATAGACCCCCAGTTGCTTACCGAACACTTTTTTTAACCGGTCGGTGAGTTGGGTGGTCAGTGCTATCTCCGGCACCAGGTACAGCACCTGCTTGCCTTGCGCTAACATCTCACGAATCAAATGGATATATACCTCCGTCTTGCCGCTGGATGTCACGCCGTGCAGCAGACAAACCTTCTGCTCGGCAAAACCTGCACGAATTTCATCGACCGCCCGCTGTTGTTGGTCGGTGAGCGGATGAGCAGGCTCTATATCTGCGTCGTAGGAAGGAATACGGCTGACTACCTCGTGGCTGGCGACAAGTATCTGTTTCTCAATAAGCGTACGTAGCACAGCCGTCGATTCACCGGAGTGTTCAATAAGTTGGCGCTGCTCTACAATATGCGGCGCGCCATCGAAGGCATCGGATAATTCGAGGAAGTATTCGAGCAGTCGTTGTTGCTTAGGGGCACGCTTTAGGCTGTCGAACACCGGCTGCAACTGTTCCACATCCGTGAAGCGCGGATGCAGGGATATATACACCTCGGTGCGCGCCGTATAATCGTTGTCAATCAGCCGTGCAGGTAATGCCGCAGCCATTACTTCGCCTATCGTGCAGAGATAGTAATCCGCCAACCAGCGCCATAGACTGAGTTGGCTCGGCAGCACGATCGGCTGCTCATCCAACACCTCTATTATGTCGCGCAGGCGGATGTCGGGACTGATGGTCTCATCGGGATTTTCACAGTGAATACGATACACTATACCCGTAATCGTTTTCTTGCCAAGCGGCACTAAAACACGCGTGCCTACTTCGAGGCACGCTATGCTATCAGGAATACTGTACGTATAGGTATCCGCAATGGCAAGAGGCAATATAATGTCCGCGGTTTTCACCCTTTCATCCTTTCACCCGTTAATTAGCATTCTCTGCAATGGCTTGCTCGTAGCAGTGGCGGCAGAGCGGTTCGTAGCTGTCGGTCTCGCCGAGCAGCACGCGTTTCTCGTTGGCAACCAAACGGTGGCTGACATACGCCAAATCGCCGCAGCGCACGCAGATAGCGTGGGTCTTATACACATCCTCGGCTATCGCCATCAGGGCTGGCATTGGACCGAAAGGTACACCCTTGAAGTCCATATCCAGACCTGCGCAGATCACGCGGATGCCGCGCTTGGCGAGTTCGGAGCAGACCTCCACGATACCCATGTCGAAGAACTGCGCCTCATCGATACCCACCACGTCGATATCGTTTGCCAGCAGCAGAATAGTCTGACTCGACTCCACCGGTGTGGACTGAATGACATTGTGATCGTGCGAAACGACGTCTTGCTCGCTGTAGCGCACATCAATAGCAGGCTTGAAGATCTCTACACGCTGCTTGGCAAATTGTGCACGTTTCATCCTACGGATGAGTTCCTCGGTCTTACCGGAAAACATACTGCCGCATACGACCTCTATACTGCCGCGACGCAGTGCGGGGCCCTTAGTGTCTCGTTCGTTGAACATATCAGTGTTATTCTTGTTTGTCGGTTGGTAAAATATCTTCCACTTTCATCTGCAATGAAGTGACGCCGTTGTAGGTGTTCTGCTCCAGACTGTAGCATACATCCACGGCGTTGCCGTTCTGTATGAACGTTGCCAAATCGCCTTTGCCGAACGCAATGCCTGTGATAGCTACGCTGCGGTCGGTGAGGTCGAGTTTGAGATGCTCGCCGAGTTTGCCCACACGCTTGGTGTAGCGGTTGTTGATCAGCCCTCGCGTGACGAAGCGAGGATGCGGATTGTCCGGTCCGAAAGGCTCAAGATGACGGAGCACGTTGTAGAACTGTCGGTCGATGTCTTGCAGTTGCAGTTCGTCCTCCACGCGCAGGACGGGCACCTGCTGCTCGTCGGTTATATGTGCCGCTACGTACTCTTCAAACCGCCGCTTGAACTCCGGCAGGTTCTGCGGTAGCATACTCAGTCCGGCAGCAAACATGTGTCCGCCGAAGTTCGTGAGCAGATCACGGCAGGAGTCGATAGCCGAGTAGATATCAAATCCTCCTACACTGCGTGCCGAACCTGCGATGAGTCCGTCATCGGTATCGGCGAGCACAATGGTCGGGCGGTAGTAATTCTCCGTCAGGCGCGAGGCAACGATGCCTAACACGCCGCGATGCCACGTAGCGCCATACGCTACGTTCGTGTGCTTGGTCGGATGTTCGGGATCGGCTTCCAACTGTTGCAAAGCCTCTTGAGTAATGCTCTCGTCTTTCTCCTTGCGCTCGCTGTTGAATGCCTCGATGGTCTGCGCAATCTCCGTTGCCACCGTAGCATCATCGCTGATAAGCAGTTCGACGGCAGCTCTGCCGGACTTGATGCGTCCGCAGGCATTCAGTCGCGGGCCGATGCGATACACGAGGTCGGAGATATTGACCGTTTTGCCTTCGAGGTCATTCATCCTCATCAGTCCCTGCAGACCTACCGACGGATGAAGATTGATCTGCTCTATGCCGAAGTATGCCAGCACACGGTTCTCGCCGGTGAGTGGTACTATATCCGAAGCAATAGACATTGCCAGCAGTTCGAGCAGCGGACTGAGCGCCTGCTCAAACGGCATATTGTGCGTCTGTGCATAAGCTTGCGCGAGTTTGAAGCCCACGCCGCAACCCGACAAATGTTTGAAGGGATAGGGGTCATCCGCCTGCTTGCTGTCCATCACGGCTACAGCTTTCGGAACCTCTTCGCCGGGGGTATGGTGGTCGCAGATGATGAAGTCAATCCCGCGAAGACGGGCATACTCAACCTTGTCAACGGATTTGATACCGCAGTCGAGGGCACCCTCGGTATAGCGGTCGGGGATATAGTAGTCAATGTTCGTGTAGAATGCACTCAGGAATCGGTACATCAATGCTACGGCAGTGGTGCCGTCGACATCATAATCGCCGTAGATAAGGATCTTTTCGCCCGTCTCAATGGCACGTGACAGACGCTGCTCTGCCTCACGCATACCAAGCATGAGCATCGGATCATGCAGCTGACTGAGCGACGGATGCACAAACGCCGAAGCTTCTGCGCGCGTGGTTATACCGCGACGCACCAACAGCGCAGCCGCCACAGGACTGATCTGCAGTTCTGCGGCAAGACTGTCACGAAGCGCTTGTTGCTCGTCAGTCAGAGTCTGTATTTGCCATGAATACTTCATTATTGACGATTGAATGATTGACAATTGACGATTGATTGACAATTTATCTTATTGACGATTTACTGTTCAAACGGTCGAATCATTGTTCTATCCGTGTCACGCCACAAGGGTAACGCCTCGCGGTAGTGCTTGAGCACAGGCATCGGCAGGTCGGCTATACGTGTGCCGGACTCATTGTCGGCAAAACCGAGCAGCTCGTTCATGCGCGTGTCGTACGCTACGGAGTGACCGTTGTAGTGCCAGCCTGCGCCGTCATCGCCCACGAGGTTAGCCGCTGCTATATAACACTGGTTCTCTACGGCACGCGAGGCTACCAATATATCCCACATCTTTACGCGTGCCTCCGGCCAGTTCGCACTGACCAGTATCAGATCGTAGTCGTCACCCCACACGTTTCGCGCCCAGACGGGGAAACGAACATCGTAGCAGATAAGCATCAAGATCTTCACACCTTGGTAGGTAAAGATCTTCCGCTTGGCTCCCGGAGTAAAGAACCGGTCTTCACCGCCTGTGGCGTACAGATGCCGTTTGTCGGTGAACTGCGGCAGATCGTGCGGCGTGAGCAGGAATCCGCGGTTGAACAGTTTGTTGCCGTCGCGGCAGATGAATGTTCCGGCAATAGCAACACCGCTCTTGTCAGCTACCTGCTGCATCGTGTTGATTGTATAACCGTCCACCGGTTCAGCGAGGTCGGGACGATCCACACAGAAGCCCGTTGAGAACATCTCCGGCAGCAGGGCTATGTCTGTTTTTCCCGCCAAAGCACTGATGCGTTCCACTGCGAGGGAGACGTTCTGACGAACATCTCCCCACACAATAGGATATTGTAATACTGCTACTTTCACTCTTTTGTCTTTTGTCTTTGAGCGCAGCGGTCTATTGTCTATTTGGATTTCGGTTTGCTGATGGTCTCACGCATAGCGGTATCCGCTTGGATGTTTTGCATGCGGTAGTAGTCCATGATGCCGAGGTTACCGTTCTTGAACGCCTCTGCCATAGCCTGCGGCACGAGGGCTTCCGCCTCGATTACTTTGGCACGTGCCTCTTGTGCTTTGGCTTTCATCTCCTGCTCGTTGGCAATCGCCATAGCGCGACGTTCCTCGGCTTTGGCTTGGGCGATGTTCTTGTCGGCTTCCGCCTGATCCATCTGCAGCTGGGCACCGATGTTCTTGCCTACGTCGATATCGGCTATATCGATACTCAATATCTCGAACGCTGTACCGTCATCCAGACCTTTGGAGAGTACAAGTTTGCTGATGCTGTCGGGGTTCTCGAGCACTTGCTTGTGGCTCTCGGCACTGCCGATGGAGCTGACTATACCTTCGCCTACACGGGCAAGGATTGTGTCCTCACCTGCGCCGCCCACGAGCTGCTTGATGTTTGCGCGAACGGTCACACGGGCTTTGGCTATCAACTGAATACCGTCCTTGGCAACAGCAGCTACCGGCGGGGTGTCGATCACCTTGGGGTTAACCGACATCTGCACGGCTTCAAACACGTCACGACCGGCGAGGTCGATAGCCGTAGCCATGCCGAAAGGCAACTGAATACCGGCTTTGCTGGCACTAACCAACGCATGAACCACACGCTCTATATGTCCGCCTGCGAGGTAGTGAGCCTCCAGACCGTCACGTTTCACATCTTCCAATCCGGCTTTGTGCGCCTCGATCATGCAGTTCACAATCTTTGTAGGCGGCACACGACGTATACGCATCAGGAACAACTGAATGAGCGATATACGTACACCGCTCACCTGCGCATTGATCCACAACATGAATGGCACATAGTAGAAGAATACGATTACTGCAATGCAGAGTAATACAACCAGAATAACTTGTAATGCTTCCATAATCTGTAGTATTAATAGGTTTAACGATTATTTTTCGGCTCTTGGCTCTCGGCTTTTGGCTTTTGATTCCTGGCTCTCGAGCTTCTCGGCTTGCTCCTGCAGGCGGGCAATCTTCTTGCCCGGGTCAGCGAGTTCAACCTTGTCGTCGATCTTCGTGTCCAAACCCATCTTTTCAATTGCTTTGCTCTTGTAGAACAGATAGATGGCAATCGCAGTAGCCGCCAGCACGACAAAGAATGTGATATGACCTGCCGTCGCACCGATAGCCATATACGCGTACACCACGGCACCTACCAGACAGCCGCCACCGGCTATACCGGCTATGCCTATGCCGGGAATAAGGAACAACTCCAACACCAGCAGCAACACGCCTGCCAACGATAATAGAATGAGAATCAAAATATTCATAGATTACACTATATTGGGTTTCACAATTCGCACACAAAGATACAAAAATTTTTTGATATTTGCAAATTTTTCTGCATATCGTTTGCAAAAATGCACGTTTGCTTACCATTCTTGCAAACTTGTTAGCCAACCTCAATTACCATTGCGCCGGGCGAGAAACTGGGGTATCTGTTCGGGGTGTGACTCAAAGTGATTGCCTATCACTACGAGGTCGGCTCCGGCGACGAAAGCATCGGACATTTGCTCAGGCTCGCGGATACCTCCGCCTACTATCAGCGGCAGGTTAATCGCCTCACGCACAGCGCGGATAATGTGCTGTGGTACAGGCTGTTTAGCTCCACTTCCTGCCTCGAGGTAGATTAGCCGTTTGCCAAGCAACTGAGCGGTGCGGGCAAGTCGGACGGACTCATCGGCATTTTGTGCGGATGCCGGCTGCGCACCAGTCAGGCGTTGCGTGGTGCTCTCGCGACCGCCTTCCACAAGGATATATCCCATTGGAATTGACTCTATGCCTGATGTGGCAATGGCATCAGCCGACTGAATATGACCGTCGATCAGGAATCGCGGATCGCGGCTGTTCATCAGCGTCAGGAACAGC
>CADBAZ010000121.1 GCA_902792835.1 uncultured Bacteroidales bacterium | reverse complement strand
GATTCAGGAGGAAGAGTTGTACTCGATGCAGCAGCGTCTGCAAACAACCTATCAGACGGCACAACAAGACGTTGAGCAGAAACGTGGCGAGTACCTCAAGCCGATCAACGAGCGCATGGCTAAAGCTATCCAAGAGGTGGGTGCTGACAACAAGTACACCTACATCTTCGACTCGGCTGCTACCGTATATATCGCACCCGACGCTGATGATGTTATGCCTCTCGTAAAAGCCAAACTCGGAATCAAGTAATGGCTGACGGCTATCTCGAAGCGCATTATGCGGAATATGAGAAGCGTAAAGCCGAATGGCTAAAGAAAAAACGCACAACACCTCACCCTCGCAAACCGGAGGATGAGGCGTTGTGATTTCAATCACAAATCACAATTCGTATTATGGAACAAATTCAAAACTTACTCCGTGACAAAGCTTGGGCACGATGGACGGTGCTCGTGTTGGTGGCATCGATGATGTTCTTCGCGTACATGTTCGTGGACATTCTCTCGCCGTTGGCATCGCTGCTGAACGATACCCTTAGTTGGGATCAAGGCGTGTTTGGCACCTACGCTGCCGGTGAAAGATGGGTGTGCGCTTCACAGGCTTGCTGTCCGCCTCGCTGATGGTGATCGGTGCGGCAATCAAGTTCTGGGGCATATCGTGGGCAGAAGCCAATACGGTAGAATGGCTCAACAGTTGGTGGCCTTCGATGCCGGGTTCGGCTAAGTTGGCGATGTTCGGATTTATGATCTTCGGTTGCGGCTGCGAGATGGCTGGTACAACCGTGAGCAAGATCCTCGCCAAGTGGTTCAAGGGCAAAGAGATGGCACTGGCTATGGGCTTGGAGATGGCTATCGCCCGTCTGGGTGTGTTTGCCGCCATGTGGCTTGCACCGCTACTGAGCATCAAGTTCGCCGTGGATGGCACGAACTCCGTGGTTGCTCCGCTGCTGTTCGCCTCGCTGTTGCTCGTGATCGGTTTGCTGAACTTCTTCGTGTTCACGATCATGGATAACAAGTTCGACAAACAATTGGTTGCTATCGGCGAAGCTCCTGCCGTACATGATCCGGAAGATGAGTTCAAGGTGAGCGACCTCAAGCAGATCTTCTCGTCGAAGATGTTCTGGATTGTTGCCCTTCTGTGCGTACTCTACTACTCGGCTATCTTCCCCTTCCAACGTTTCGCTACGAACTTCCTCGAAGAGACCCTGAGCATCACCAACGCCGAGGCTGCCGGACTGTTCAAGTGGTTCCCGATACTGGCTATGGTGCTTACCCCGTTCCTGGGTGCGTTCATCGACTACAAGGGCAAAGGTGCATCGATGATGCTGCTGGGTGCAGTGATCATGATTGCCTGCCACAGTGTGTTCGCCTTCGTGCTGCCCGCCTACCCGAGCAAAGCGTTGGCTCTCATCACGATTCTTGTGCTGGGCGTAAGCTTCTCGCTTGTGCCGGCATCGATGTGGCCGAGCGTGCCGAAGATCATCGACGAGAAGGTGCTGGGCTCTGCATATTGCCTGATCTTCTGGGTGCAGAACGTAGGTTTGTGCCTTGTGCCGCTGCTGATCGGTAAACTGCGCGTGGCAACGGAAGGTTACCTCGTACCGATGATAGTATTCGCCTCGTTTGGCGTGCTGGCGTTCTTCCTGAGTCTGCTGCTCAAGGTTGAGGACCGCAAGAAAGGCTACGGACTCGAACTGCCGAACAAGAAATAATCATTCGCCTTTTTACAAGACACAAAGAAATCCCGCAAACATCTGTCTGCGGGATTCTTTTTGTTATACGATTCCATTACTTTTTGTTCTCTTTCGCTATGCGTATCACCTCATCGGCTATACGTGCTGCAGAATCGGTCTGCGCGAGAGTTAGGATATTCTTGCGCATCGCTTCCTGGCGTGGCTGGTCGGAGAGCAGGTCGAGGATAGCAGGCAGGAGTTTGTCGCCGCACTCGATATCCTTCACGAGCAGCGCTGCATCCTTGCGTACGAGAGCCATCGCATTGTGCGTCTGATGATCTTCCGCCACGTTCGGCGAGGGAATGAGTATAGAAGCCTTACCGAGCAGACAGAGTTCGCTGATGGACGATGCTCCGGCACGCGAAACGACGATATCCGCTATTGCATACGCATCGGGCATATTGCTCAGGAACGGGGTGACAACGATGCCCTGCTGCTTATATGCAGCGATCTTGTCCTCACCAATATTGGCGATGATCTTGTCGATATAGATCTTGCCGGTTTGCCAGATAACCTGTATGCCTTGCTCAGCCAAGGTAGGCAGACCGCTCAACATCGCCTCGTTGATGGTGCGTGCACCCAGACTGCCGCCGATGATCAGCACGGTAGGTTTATCCGCATTGAACGTTGCGCCGGACTCCTCTTTCAGCCAGGCTATCGCGTGTTTCTTGTCGCCGGTTGTCAAGTTTTGGCGCACGGGATTGCCGGTGAGCAGGATCTTGTCTTTGGGGAAGAACTTCTCCATGTTCTCGTACGCCACGCAGATCAGTCGGGCATCGTCCTTGAGCAGTTTGTTGGTCACTCCGGCAAAGCCGTTCTGCTCTTGCAGGATGACAGGAATACCCATACGTGCAGCGACCTTCATGGCTGCACCGCTGGCATAACCGCCTACGCCTACTGCCGCGTCGGGTTGGAAATCGCGCACGATCTTCTTCGCCTGACGCATCGAGCGCCAAAGGTCAAACAGCACGCTGATGTTCTTCCACGGCTGCGCACGGTTGAAACCTCTGACCGGCAGACCGATGATCTTGTAACCTGCCTGCGGCACACGCTCCATCTCCATGCGACCCAATGCTCCGACAAACAGGATCTCTGCATCCTTGTCAGCAACTTTCAGCGCATTGGCAATACTTACGGCGGGGAAGATATGTCCTCCTGTTCCGCCTCCGGATATAAGATATTTCATATTGATTTGATTATTCGAGTTCAATCTCCGGCACATCCTCGTAGGAGTCAGCACGCGACTGCTCCACTTGTGCCTGTATCTCGTTTTGTTCGCGGCTCACGCACATCAGTATGGCGAAGTACAGACTTGTCACCAGCACCGACGTACCGCCGCGGGAAACCATCGGCAAGGGCTGACCGGTGACAGGTCCCAGACCTACCGCCACAGCCATTGACACAAACGCCTGGCTCGTGAGCATCAACGCCAAGCCCATCACCATGAGCATGGCGCCATAGTCGGCGTATTTGGATGAGGTGTAGCACGCTCGGAACAATATGACCACATACAGGATGATCAGCGCCAGCGCGCCGATGATGCCTGTTTCCTCCACGATGATAGCGAATATATAATCAGCGTACGCCAGCGGCAGAAAGTTACGCTCTACACTGTTGCCCGGCAGTACACCCAGCGGTGACGCGCCGCCACGGGCTATAGCCAACGTAGCATGGTTGCGCTGGTAGTCATCTTCGGCATCGACATCATCATCCGCTACGAACTTATCAATACGACCTACCCACGTGATGGCGCGCTTGAACGGACCGGTCATCTGACGATGCGCACGCACATAACCGAACTCCACGATAAAGTACCCGGAAACCAGCACAATGATGGCAATAGCCAGTATTCCGCCCAGGTACTTGAGCGGCACGCGTGCCAGGAACCACATCAGGAACACCACTCCACCCAGCAGCAAGGCGGTAGAGAGGTTACCTAACAATATAGGGAAGATAATAAATGCCGACAAGCCCAAGGTGCGATAGAACTCACGGACAAGTTCCTGTTCGTCGTGCGCCTGCGACAGGCGGTCAGCGACCACGATGATCAGTCCTAATTTCGCCAACTCCGAGGGCTGGAAACTGAAACCGAAGATCTTGAACCATCGTTCGGCATCGTTGATTGTGCTTACGAAAGGACTGCCCGGAATAATCATCAGATACAGGCAGATAGCTGCCAAACCCAGCAGCGCATACCCGCCCCAACGAACGAACTTCGAGGGGAACAACTGCACCACAAACCCGATAACCGCGCCAATAAGGATGAACTTCACCTGATGCCATACAGGCCCGAGCAGACTGCCGGTCTTGAATGCCAGCGTACTTGACGCCGAGAACAACTCAATCACGGCTATCACCACAAGCAAGATAAACACCGTCCAATACGTCTTGTCCACGTACTGCAACTTGCGCTTGACAATATCCATGAATCGTGAGTTATCCATCTGTTTTTGACTTTTGACTATAACTGTTTTACCGCTGCCATAAACTGTTCGCCGCGGTCTTCGTAGGACTTGAACAGGTCGAAGCTTGCGCAGCAAGGTGACAACAGCACGGTGTCGCCGGGTTGTGCCGCCTCATAGCACGCCTGCACCGCATCTGCGAGGCTGTGGGTGTCGATGAGGGTAATTGGACTCTTGGCTCTTGGCTCTTGGCTCTTGGCTAATGCCCCGAAGTGCTCCATGAGCTTCTCGTTATGCAGCCCCATGAACACAAGCGTGTGGCACTTTTGCAGCACGAGTTCGTCGATCTCGGAGTAGTCGTTGCCTTTGTCCTTGCCGCCGAGGATGAGCACGGTGGGCGTGGTCATGGCTTCCAGCGCGTACCAGCAAGAGTTAACGTTCGTCGCCTTGCTGTCGTTGATCCAGCGCACGCCGCGAACGGTTGCCACATATTGCAGCCGGTGCTCGACGCCTTCGAACTGCGTCAGGCTCTCGCGAATCACATCGTTCTTGATGTTCAGCAGTTGTGCCGTGATAGCCGCAGCCATCGAGTTGTACTGATTGTGTTTGCCTTTGAGCGACAGCAACTCAACCGGCAATTCCAACGGCTCACGCGCCTCAACAACCATGTTCCGCCCATCGACGTACGCCACATTCATCTGCTGATCGCTGACCGCTGACTGCAGACTGCTAACTGCTGACTGCTCCCCGAAGGGGTACAACGTCGCCGTCGGACGGAGTTTGCGTATCTCGCGGTCAATCACCGGATCACCGCTCCAGAACACGAACGCATCTTCCCGGCGTTGGTTGCGCGTGATGCGCATCTTGGCGTCGATGTAGTTCTGGAACTCGAAGTTGTAACG
>CADBAZ010000120.1 GCA_902792835.1 uncultured Bacteroidales bacterium | reverse complement strand
ACCGAATCGACGCCCTATTACGAGTCGGTCAATACGCCCACAAAGACCTATCACGTCGAAGCCAAGCAGACACCTGTCTTCACGCTGAACGGAAAAACCCTTGTGGCTCAAGATACTACCATCTACCTCAAGATCGGCGAAACAGCCACTATGACGTTTGACAAGATTGACGAGAGTGAATTCACATACACGAGTGGAGACGGCGCAGCTACATACACCCATGATGCCACAAAGCACACAGGCGTTATTACAGCTAATCGCTATGGCAACCGTAAGCTGGTCTTTGTGCAAGGAGGCACGAATACTATATTCGACCAAACTCATAATGTAACGGTTTATGTCGAAAGACACCCCGTAACACTTGCCACCACCACAGCATTCAACAACAAAACATGGCTCGTGGACGACATCTTTGAGGGTGACATTTATACCGTTACGCCCACACCGGCTAACGGTCAACCTGCGCAGAATGACGTTACGGTTACTTCGTCCAACGAAAAAGTGCTGAAATTCGTTGACGGAAAATGGAAAGCCATTGGCGAGGGTGACGCTACGCTGACCATCGCACAACAAGCAAACAACTTCTGGACAGGTGACACCATCACCACCGCCAATTTCCACGTAAGCAAACACACTCCTACCATCACGTGGAGCAACGACATTCAATCCACAATGCCATGGGGTGCAATCATCAACAATCCTGTTTCATCTACAAACGAGGATATTGCTTTCACGCTTGTATCTTCTGACAAAACCGTAGCGGACTATGTTGACGGCAAGATTGAAGTGTACAACGTCAGCGGCTCGGTAAAATTCACCTTGACACAAGCCGGCAATGACAAGTGGAATGCAGCAACTACCAATTTAACCAAAACGTTCTCCGCCTATAAGCCGAATAACCACGTAGAGTTTACGCTTACAAACAGCAACAAAAGCTATATCCACCACACTGCTTCATCCAACGTCGAATGGAATAGTTCAGGATATTATCGCTTAGGCGATGGCGGATGGTCTACGCTGGAAACTTATGTCATTATTCATTTTACAGGTATTCCCGACAAATTGTCATTTGACAGGCAGTTAGAGAAATCTTTGGGGCAACTTCCGGGAACATCCAATTGTTTCGTATATGAAAGTGCGAATGGTACTAATTGGAGCTCAAGCCCCGTTAAGAGCTTTACGGAACGTACAGAAAACGAAACTGCACAAAACGTACAATTATCGCCTTCTACCCGATACTTGAAGTTCTATTATCAGGGAACAGTACGTTGCCGATACAAAAACATCAAAATCACCGAGCGCAAGGAGATAAAAGCCCCCGCAAAGTATGAGTTCCCGAGTGGCGGTATCGGTGACAATCCGACTGTTCGTTACATTCCTGTAGAGTGGTACAACGTCAGGACTTGCACCGTAACGATAAGCGGAACAGATGCCAAGTACTTCAAGTTAGGTGCGCACAGCGATACGATTGATTCGCATGTTGACAAATACAACACTTCATACATTGAAGTAAGTTATTTGCACGAAGAAATTAAGAATAAGCACACTGCAACGCTGCACATAGAAAGTGAAGATGGGATAAAGAAAGACATCACTCTTAACGGCGAAACAACCAAAGCAACGCAAGAGATTATTTGGAACGAAAATCTGCTCAATGAAGGACGTATCCTCGTTGCCAACGGTGAATCGTACGGCGACGTTGCTACAGCATCCAGCGACCTGCCTGTACAACTCACTTCCGGCGACCAAGCCAAACTCACGGTATTAGAAGACGGAAGCATCAAAGGTTTGGCTGAAGGTTCTGTACAACTGTATGCATACCAAGCAGGTGATAACAAGTGGGCAGAAGCACGCGAAACCATCTATGTGGATATCACCAACAAGACGGTACAACATATCATTTGGAACGATACATTATCGAACATCCAACGTGAAGCAGGTAAGACGGTAACAAAACCGCTTAATGCTCAATCAGATGTCAAAGACGTTGATCTGCCCATTAAATATGAGTTAGACAACGATGCCAAAGCATTTGCATCAATAAGTAATGGCGTGTTGACAATAAACGGTTGGGGTACAGGTAAGATTACCGCCAAGCAAGAAGGTACTAATACGTATGCACCTGTTTCGGTTACCCGTACACTTATGTCATACAACCCGAATCCGTCATGTGATCCGAGTACAGTCCTCACAAAGTCAAGTATCACTGTGAAAACAACAAGCAGTGTAACAAACCAAGAGTATGATTGGGCTGGCGAACCCGGTACACTTTCATTTACATTAAGTATCGGTTCAGGTAGTTTGCTCGTCGCTGAATACTACAATAATGATTGGCATATTCTTGATACGTATAGTAGTAGTTCGGATAATGGCTATCATGAGTATAATTTGGATCGCAAAACCACAAAAATAAGATTCCAAACAACTATCGTAATTGCTCTACCAACAAACCATACAATCAGCAATTTGACGGTAACGCAAGCCAAATACTTGGAGGTTGACAACAAAGATGATTTGGATTTCTCGACCGTACAGCTGGGACAAACTGTCAAGCGCTCATTCACAGTGAACTACTCGGATATTTCCGGCGTACTGGAAGTGGGGTTACAAAATCCAAGTGACCAGTTTGAATTACAGACCCTTACATTAGGTTCTGGTTGCGGCTCGACGAAGAAAGGTGACGTAGTCAAGATTAACTGCACCGGCAAGAACAAGGGCGAAGAAAACAATGCAATCGTGATTAAGAACAAGAAAGAATCTCTGGTTGTACCTATCAAAGCTACCGTTACCGGTCTGACCCAGCAAATCCACTGGAATCTCGGCGAAAGCGAAGAGATCGCAACAACCGACAACATCACAATCTCCGCTACGGCTGATAGCGAATTGCCTGTAACATTCTCGTCAAGCGACAACTCTATCGCCGAAGTAAAGAACGAAAATGGCGTATATGTACTCGACATCAAGCAAGGTAACAAGGATGTGACCATCACCGCTACACAAGCCGGTAACGAAACATGGGAACCTACTTCGAAATCCTGTGTCTTTACTATCAACAAGGTTACGCCTACTGTTAGCAAAGACCCGACTGCTGACGAGGTTATTCTGCCTAAGACCCTGGCTGAATGCGCTATACACAATGACCACGAGGCATCTGTAGATGGCTCGTTCGAATGGAAGACGCCTTCCACATCTATCGAGCGCAACAATACAGGTTATACTGCCGTATTCACACCGACAAACTCTGATTGGTATAATACGGTTGAACGTACGATTGTTGTTCCTGTTGCCAAAACACCGCAAGAGATCAACTGGACTGTTGAGGAAGCAGACCGCACAATCTACTGCAACGCCAACCTCACATTCCACATAACGGCTACAGGAGAAACGGCTGTTTACTTTGAATCGTCAAAAGCTCAGATAGCATACATCGATGATGACCAGGTATTGCGTATCAGCCAAGGCGGAAAAGTCACACTGACAGCTAAAACTGATGGTGACGCTACTTATGCGGCGGCACAAAAGGCATACGAATTTACCATCCTGCGCGTCAGCCCGGAGATAGTCACTTATCCTACTGCTGACCCGATGAAGGTAGGCGGTCTGCTCTCCGACGCAACCATCCGCGGCGGCTTGGTTAAACTCGGCGACGCAGAAGTTGAAGGCTCATTCTCGTGGGTGGACGGCAACACTACAGCCATGAACGTAGCCGGTAAATTCCAAAAAGAGATCCTCTTCACGCCGACGGAAGCCGGATGGTATGAGCCTGTAACCGGTAAGAAACTGGAGGTTGTGGTTGAGAAATATGCTCCGATCATCAGCCAAATGGGCTTGACTGCCGCAGACATCACCTACGGTGACGTACTGTCAGGCACTACAGGTCTCTCCGGCAGCATTGATGCAACGGATACCGTCAAGAAGCCGAATATCCCTGTATATGGCACGTATGAGTGGGTAAGCAAAGCTGAACTCTATGACGTACACACTGCGACTGCTACAGCTGTATTCAAGCCTACAAACAACGCTTGGTACAACGATGTAGAGTTTGAAGTGCCTATCACTGTTCTGCCCAAACAACTGACAACCTGCACAGCAACAGCCGAACTCGCATTTGGTCAGAAGTTGTCAGAGGCTGTGTTCACCAACACCACAACAGGTCTGAGCGGCGAGGATGTTGACGGTAACATCACGTGGAATGAGAATGTTAACACCAACGTTATTCTTGCTGTGCAAGACGATCCGTACGAGTTCGACATCAATTTTGAGTCACGTAGCGACAATTACGCTGACGGCTATGGTAAGTGCTATGTAACAATTCTGGTTAGGTGGTGACAAACCCGAATCTACCGATCGAGTAGTCGTTGATGCCAACGTCGATATTACCGGTAACATCACTATCGGCGGTCTGACCATCAATGCAGGCAATACCGTCTCAATCAAAGACGGCTCTACACTCACCATCGGCGAGCAGAGTTCACTCTATCGCGAAGCAGGATACGGCAACATCATCGTCGAAGCCGGCGGTCAACTTAACCTCGGCTCGGGTGACGTACAAGTCAACGACTTCACGCTGTACTCAGGCTACGACGAAGGTCTGCCTAAGTCAGGACAGGTAAGCAACCCCACCAAGATTCACGCTAACGGCAACGCTTACTTCATCCTCGACCTCGATCCCGCTGGCGAGGCAAGCTATGGCTGGTACGACTTTACTGTTCCGTTCCCTGTGAACGTGATGACAGGTGTTGCACGTTCGGCAGATGGCATCAATTGGGACACAAACATCCAGAACGAGAAGAACTACGCCGTAATGGCATTCTATGAGGAATTACGCGCGCAAGATCAATATGCTTGGAAGAAGTTCCGCGGCATCCTCGAACCCGGCAGAGCTTATACGATGACCATCGACTCGAAGATCAACACCTATCGCTTTGCCATGACGCAGGAAGGTACATTCAACACCACTATGACACAAACCCTTGAAGCTTCTGCTGAGGGTGAAGAAAATGGCTGGAACGGCGTTGGTAACGGCACGATGCAGTACATCAAACTCAACGAACAACCTGTCGTACAGATGTACCAACACACAAACAATGTTTATCTGCCTGTTGACGCCGGTTCGCAAGCATTTGCCGTAGGCTCGGCATACTTCGTACAGAAGTCCGAGCAACTCAGCCAACTCACGCTGGTACCCGTTCAGGATGCTACAAGCGTACTCCGTGCTCCGCAACGTGAGCGCGAGACGGACGAGCGATTCGGCGTAACGCTGACGCAAGACGGCAAGACCTGCGACAACCTGTTCGTCACCTGCAGCGATGAGGCTACAACTGCCTACACCCGCGGCAAAGACGTACAGAAGATGGGCGATATCGAGGGCGCAAAGATTGCACGTCTGTGGACGAACGCCAAGGGTAAGAACCTATGCGCTATCTACACCGCATGTACCGGCAACGAAACTGTTATCCCGATGAACATCTACGCACCGGCTGCAGGCGCATACAACATCGCACTGACCAGCCTGCCGGAAGAGGACATCTATCTGACCCGCAATGGCGTGATTGTTTGGGATCTGACGATGAGCGACTACACGCTGGATCTCAATGCCGGAACTGATAACACCTACGCCCTGATGGTTGTTCGCCGCATCAACAACACCGCAACAGGAGTTGACGCTACCGACAACGACAAACGTGGCACAGATTTTGTAAAGAAGATTATTGTAAACGACCAACTCTTTATCCTGCGTGACGGTATCATGTACGACGCTCAAGGTAAGAGAGTAACTGAAAAATATTAACAAGTAAAATCGAAACAGTTATGCAACAACACAAGCAATATATCGCACCGTTTACAACAGTATTCCAACTCGCTCCCCACGAGCGCTTGATGGAGGATTTTCCTATGGCAGGTTCACCCTCCCACGGACAAGTAGGCGGATAACAACCGATACACCAAAGGCTCACCCCACGTGAGCCTTTGGTTTTATATTATCTTTAATAGTCTTTCATAGTTGACCTAAAAAGTCCATCGCATTCTGTTTAATCTGTTTCATCTGTGAACAGATAGATTTGCGAACTCAACGTTTCACCACGTGCAAATTTTACGAATAGGTTGCACATTCTTACGCGCGTACGCAAATAACGCCCCAAAAACTTGCAAATATTAAATATTATTCTTAACTTTCATTATAAACAATATTAACTCCCGTGAAGGGAATATTTATGAAAAAGTTTTTTACTAATCGTTTATTTTTAGTGGCAACGTTACTGCTGCCATCTTTACTTGCTGTTGCGTCTTCCAGCAAAACGTACTACAGCAAGTTAACCGCTAGTGCTTTACCGTCCGGTGCAGGCTCGGTATATGTATCCAATTCAACATCAAAAGGCACTAGCAATAGCGCAACAAAGAATTCAGACAGTTCCGATAATTCAACTACTCACACGTACCGTTTGGATGCAACGACTTCAGACGAAGGCTACAAATGGATTGGCTGGTACGAAAATAACGCCGGTACAGGCGCTGCTGTCAGCAAATCCCAAACCAATTATTCGTATTCGATTATCACAAGCAGCACAAGTTCCGGCAGCCCCACTTCTAAGACTATTTACGGTATATGGGAAGGTAAAAGTTATAAGATTGCTTTCGATGGAAACGGTGCAACAAGTGGCTCAATGAGCGAAATGAGTATGGTATATGGCACACCCAAGAACCTGACAGAAAATGGCTTCCAACGCGCTTATACCGTAACGTACGAAGCCAATGGCGGCGAGTGCGGCACACAATCGGCTACCGCTGAGTATACCTTTGCTAATTGGAAAAACGGTGACAATACCTATGCCGACAAAGCCAATGTTAACAAACTGACGAAGACCGAAAATTATACCGTTACGCTTGCAGCTCAATGGACAGCAGCATCCGTTACCCTACCTGCTGCCACTCGCGAGGACTTTGGATTCCTCGGATGGTACGAAGGCGACAACAAAATAGGCGATGCTAATGCATCTTACACCCCGACTGCCGACGTAACCCTTACGGCTCAATGGCAGCCGATAGCACGCATCACTACAGCCCCTGCTGCAGTGGCTGACTTAGCATATACCGGCGAAAACCAGACGCTCATCAGTGCCGGTGAGGCTGTTAACGGTACACTCCTGTACTCGCTGGACGGCGAGAACTACTCGGAAGAACTGCCGCAAGGCAAGGATGCCAAGACCTACACCGTTTATTACAAGGTTGAGCCTGTTGAGGGCGGCACGGGTATTGATGCCACCACTCTCGAGGTAACCATCGCCAAGGCAGATGCTGTTGTAACCACCGCTCCCGAAGCCAAGGATTTGGCATACACGGGCGAAAACCAAGAGCTCGTGACTGCCGGTGAGGCTGAAGGCGGCGAAATGCAATACTCGCTCGACGGCGAGAACTACGCCACCACTATTCCCACAGGCAAAGAAATTGGCGACTACACCGTTTATTATCAGGTAGTTGCTGACGCCAACCACAACGACGTGGCTGCACAGACCATCACCGTAACCATCGCCAAACCGCGTGCCGAACTTACACTGGCTCCGACTGCTGTTGCCGACCTCGCATACGACGGCAACACTCACACACTCATCAATGCCGGTGAGGCGCAAGGCGGCGAGCTGCAATACTCGCTTGACGGCGAAACTTTCGCTACCACGCTGCCGGAAGCCACAAACGCCGGCACATACAGCGTTTATTACATGGTTGTAGGCGACGAGACCCACAGCGACCTTACCTTCGATCCTATCGAGGTCAGCATCGCCAAGGTAGCTTTGACCATTACCGCTGAAGACAAACAGACTGCCTATGGCAGCGAGGCTCCGGCATTCACCGTTGCCTACCAAGGCTTCATCGGCGAGGAGACCGAGGCTGTGCTCGGCGGCGAACTTGCTTTCGCTTGCGAGTATGCTGTTGGCAGCAACGCCGGTGAATTTGCTATCACTCCGAGCGGTCTGACGGCTGTGAACTACGAGATCACATTCAACAACGGCAAACTGACCGTTGCCAAGGTGGCTTTGACCATCACGGCTGAGGACAAAGATACTATCTACGGCACTCCGGCTCCGGAATTCACCGTGGCTTACCAAGGCTTCATCGGTGAAGAGACTGAGGCTGAGCTCGGCGGCGAACTTGCTTTCGCTTGCGAGTACACCATTGGCTTCAACGCCGGCGAGTATGCTATCACCCCGAGCGGTCTGACATCCGACAACTACGACATCACCTTCGTTGACGGCAAACTGACCGTTGCCAAGGCTCCGCTGAGCGTTACCGCAGAAAACAAACAGACCACCTACGGCGCTGAAGCTCCGGCATTCACCGTGACGTACGAAGGCTTCTTTGGCGAGGACTATACCGACGAGCTTGACGGCGAACTGACCTTCGCTTGCGAGTACGCAGCAGGCAGCAACGCCGGCGAGTACGACATCACTCCGAGCGGTCTGACAGCTGTGAACTACGACATCACCTTCGTTGCCGGCAAGCTCACCGTTGCCAAGGTTACGCTGAACGTTACGGCTGACGACAAGCAGACGACTTACGGCAGCGAGGCTCCGGAATTCACCGCTACCATCGAAGGCGTTACCGGCAACGACAACGTTGAGGAAATGGCTTACGAACTCATCTACGGTTGCACCTACGAAGTAGGCAGCAACATCGGTGAGTACACTATCATAACCAGCGGAATCCCCGAGGATTACGAGATCAACTACGACATCAACTATTTCAGCGGTACGCTGACTGTCACCAAGGCGGAGGTTGTTCTGACTGCTCCGGCAGCCATCGAGAACCTCACATACACCGGCGAGCCGCAACAGCTCATCACTGCCGGCGAGGCTGTAGGCGGTGAACTGCAATACTCGCAGAACGGCGAGGACTTCTCCACCACTATTCCTACCGCTACGGAGATCGGTTCGTACACCGTATTCTACCGCGTTGTAGCCGACGCCAACCACATTGACGTTGCTGCTACCTCTATCGAGGCACGCATAGCAGCCGGCAAGGCTCAGGTAAGCGTTGAGCCTGTTGCTGCCGAGGGCCTCGAATATACCGGCGAGGAGCAAACGCTCATCATCGCCGGCGAAACGCAAGAGGGCACACTGGTTTATTCGCTCGACGGCATCACGTTCGCTCAGACGCTGCCCGTTGCCACCAACGCCGGCGAATACACCGTTTATTACCGCGTTCAGGGCGACGACAGCCACAGCGACTCGGACATTCAAACCGTTGACGCAAGCATCGCCAAGGCTGCACAAACAATCGTTTGGGAGCAGGAACTGACCACGCTTGAGGTAGGACAGTTCATCCAGCTGCAAGCCGAGGCTACACTCACCGTAACCTTCACCTCGTCCGACGAGCAGATTGCTTACATCGACGAGGAGAACAATCTCCGCGCTGTGAAAGAGGGCGTTGTTACCATCACCGCTGTTCAGGAGGGCGACGACAACCACTTCGCTGCCGAGCCTGTACAGAAAGAACTGACCGTTACGCCGACAACCATCACCTCGGTTGAGGACAGCCGCAACCAAGTGAAAGTCACCAAGATCATCCGCAACAATCAGGTACTGATCATCCGCGACGGCAAAACCTACGACGCAGCAGGTCTGCTCGTGGAGTAATACTGAACACTGAAAACTGAATGCTGAAAACAGCTAAGCGATGAAACGATCAATAATCTTTCTCATGACAGCCGCGCTGCTTACGGCGTGCACGAGTCAGAGTCTGCAACAACGCGCCGCAGAGTTGTGTCGGAACATCCCTTCCGACGCACTCTGTGAGCAGTCGCAGAACTACCTGAGCGACGAGCTCTACGATGTTCTGGATACTCTCTTCTGCCTGCCTGATTTTGAAGCGATGGATCACGAGTGGCTGCACTATTTCGTTGCTGCCGACGGCAGTGCGATAGCGGATTGCGCCTGCGAGGTACTGACTGTCACGCAGACCGACGACACGCACGCTACGGCTACCGTCCGCATCCAACCCACCGACGCCGACTACGATGCCGAGGAGCACGTGCTTTCTATGCTGCGCGTGAAGGGCAAATGGCTGTTGGATGACTTCGACGACCACAAAGCCGACTGCCGCCGTCACATCGCTGCCAGCCGCCGCGAGCAGGCTCTCCGCGAGGCTATCAACGACTATTTGATCACCGAGATCGGCGCACAGTACCTGCAAGGCGAATTGTGCATCCCTGCCCTTCAGATCGTGGCTGAGCAAGAGTCTGACGCTGCCCACACGCTCGTTTGGGGC
>CADBAZ010000119.1 GCA_902792835.1 uncultured Bacteroidales bacterium | reverse complement strand
ACTGATCATTCCTATTCCGTACAACTGGCACGACGTTTCGGAGATCACGCTTGAGCCGTTTAACCTCACCTACCGCGTGGAAGTGTTTGTTCGTCCTCATACCTCGCCGTGGAACATCAGTGCGTGCATATCGAACATGACGGACTACCAGATCGAGCGAATGTGGCAACCTATCTTCATGTTGGGCGGACTGTACAACATCGATGAGCACTGGCGCGTCAATCTCTCCGCCTTGTGCAAACCGACCGGCATGTTCCACCTCAATGCCAAGTATTACGCCGCCGAAGTGCGCGCCGGATTTGCATATAAGTTCTAAATAGTTGAGAGTTGAAAGTTGAAAGTTGAGAGAAGTTCGAAAGTTAAAAGTAGAAAGTTATGAAAAGGACTATTATATTATCATCGCTTATTGCACTGCTCTGCAGCTGCAACCCCGAGACGTGGGATCTGGATATCACGGGAATGTTCTGCGGCAGTTCACCCGGAATAGATACACGTATCGACGATTCATTCCGCTACAACGACGAGCACGGTTTTCCTGTCATCTTTGCCAACGACGAGGAATACAAGACGTATATCTGCACTGACACGCACGTAGATACCTCTCGCAATTATTGGAAGCAGTTCATCTACGCCTACCGCGCTGATCTTGATTGCCCGCTGGCTATTCACCTCGGCGACCTGATCAATGCGCAGCGCCACTGGGATTTTATGAAAGAGCCGCTGACCACTATCCCGGCTAACCCGCTCAAATCGGATACACTGCTGGCTGTGGCAGGCAATCATGACCTGTACTTCAACCAGTGGTCGGAATATGTGCGTTTGTGGAAGACATCGACGTACTATGCTATCGTCCGCACACCGGCAGGCAAACAGGATCTGTATATCTTCATCGACACCGGTGAAGGCATCCTCGGCAAGCGCCAGACGGAGTGGCTGATTGACAGGCTCAACTGGGCAGACAAACAAGGTTTCCGGCACATCTCCGTTTGCACGCACACGCACCTGTTCAAGCGCGACAGTTCACAAGGACACACCTCGAATATGCCGCTCGAGGAGACTTACGCCCTGCTCAACCTGCTCAAGCAACACAAGGTAGAACTGTACTGGTGCGGACATGACCACTCGCGTGAGGTAACGAACCTCGGATCGTTGCAGGCTGTACTGATTGACGCGCTCTACGACGCTGAACCGAATCCGGCATATATCATTGCCACCTACGGTGACGAACCGATTCGCTATCAGTTCGTGAATCTGTAAACACGACGTTATGACCTACTATCTCGGCATCGGCAGCAATCTCGGCAATCGTGAGCAAACAATCCGCGAGGCGCTCCGACTATTGGATGAGGCTATAGGCAAACGTGTGAGCGTAGCGCCGATGATCTACACCGCGCCGCAAGGTTTTGCATCGGAGCACGAGTTTTGCAACACCGTAGCTCGCTACGAGTCAGCCTTGCAGCCCATGGAAGTTCTTGCCCGCACACAAGCTATCGAGCAGCAGCTCGGGCGAACAGAACACTCCACGATCCTGCCCGACGGCAGCAAACTTTACGCCGACCGCGAGATAGATATCGACCTGATTCAGGTCTTTGACGACGAGGGCAAAGAGATCACCATCAACACACCTACTCTCACCCTTCCGCACCCGCGGATGAACGAACGGGAGTTTGTGCTGCTACCGCTGAAAGCTGTCAAGTTACTTGAATTGTAAATTGTAAATATATAAATTGTAAATAATTATATGGTTCGCGACCGCAAAGAACAAATAATCTACAAAGCACTGGAGTTGTACCTGCATCACGGGTACGAAAACGTCAGCATAACTGACCTGCAGAGCGCGCTCGATATGGGTCGGGGCACGATGTACTACTACTTCAAGAACAAAGACGAGATCTACATAGAGATTGTCGAACGGTTCTTTTTGCGCCCCAAGCAAGAGATGTTGCGCCTTAAGGAAACAATTCGCGTGCCGGAGATGATTGAGGCTCTGCTGCGGTATTTCCGTTTTCTTGAAGAGAGCCTTATGGAACTCGAGAACCGCAACATCAACACCTCCAACGTGATTATGCTGCTCTATACCGCCTACCACCGTTTCCCCGAACTCTATCGCAAGGCGTACCGGCTATATGCCACCGAGCAGTCGTTATGGCAACGTGCTTTGCGTAACTCGATGATTGCCGGCGAAGTGCGCCGCGATATACCCTTACTGGAAACAGCAGCCTTGTTCACACAGATCAAGGACGGCTACGATGCCGGGCAGTCGGGCAAACAGATGGACTTTGAGATGGTTCGCAAGCAGTACCAGCTGCTCTACTCCCTTATCCGTACCAAACAAGAATAAATTCATTATACCATGCAAGACAAATACTTATACCTCTTATCTGAGAAGTTTCCCAACGCCAATGCTGTTCTCACCGAGATCATCAACCTGCGTTCAATCCTCTCGCTGCCCAAGGGCACAGAGCACTTCGTCAGTGACCTGCACGGCGCCTCGATGGCGTTCATCCACATGGTCAAGAACGCTTCGGGAGTGATCCGCCGCAAGGTGGATGACGCGTTCGGTGACACGATCACCGAGCACGAGAAACGTGCCCTGTGTGCGCTGATCTACTACCCCGACGAGCGCTTGCAGATTCCCGACGAGCCGTACGACGAGGGACGGGAATTCGCCTCGCGCGAGGAGTTCCTGTACGTACGACTGAGCCAGTGCGTGGAAATCATGCGCCGCGTAACGGTCAAATACACCCGTTCTAAGGTACGTAAAATGCTCCCCAAGCAGTTTGCATATATCATCGAGGAGTTGCTCTACGAATCGGACATTGAGGGCGGTCGCCAGGACTACTACCAAGCGATCCTGCAAGCCATCATCGAGACGGGTTGTGCCGAGCAGATGATCATTGCTATCTGTTACCTCATCCATAGCCTCGTCATCGACACCTTCCACATCGTCGGCGACATCTTCGACCGTGGTCCGGGTGCGCAGAAGATCATGGATGTACTCTCCACGATTCGCGACTACGACATCCAGTGGGGCAACCACGACATGGAGTGGATGGGAGCCGCAGCAGGCAACCAGGCACTCATCGCCACTGTGCTGCGCGTATCGATCCGTTATGCGAACATCGAGACGCTCGAAGAGGGCTATGGTATCAACCTCCTCCCACTCGCCAGTTTCGCTATGCAGACCTACGGCGATGACCCGTGTACGATCTGGCAAACCAAAGACTTTGAAAACAACCCGCGACTCACGCGTTCGGCTAATCTGATGGCAAAGATGCACAAGGCAATGTCGATCATCCAGTTCAAGCTCGAAGGGCAAACAATCCTCCGTCACCCCGAGTACCACATGGATGACCGCCTGTTGCTCGACAAGATCAACCTCGCCGACGGCACAATCACCGTTGAAGGAAAGACCTATCCGCTCACCGACAGCCACCTGCCGACCGTCAATCCCGACGATCCGTACGCGCTCTCGCTGGAGGAGGAAGAGCTGATGACCCAACTTGCACGTTCGTTCCGCAAATCCGAGAAACTCCAAAAACACCTCAGGATGCTCTATCGTCACGGTTCGCTCTTCCTCGTGCGCAACGGGTTCCTACTCTATCATGCAGCCGTGCCGCTCAACGCCGACGGTTCGTTCACCGAAGTCGAGGTGCTTGGCGTCAAAGCCAAAGGCCGAGCACTCATGCAGCGCATCGACGATGTGGTACGCTTGGCGTACTTCGGCAAAGGCAAACAGAAAGCCGACGCATTGGACTACACCTGGTATCTGTGGACAGGTCCTCTCTCGCCTTTATATAATAAGGATAAGATGACCACCTTCGAGCGCTACTTCATTGCCGACAAATCCGTTTGGCACGAGGAGAAAGGTGCGTACTACGAATTGGCGAACAAAAAAGAGATCTGCGAACAGATCCTCAAGGAGTTTGGTCTGGATCCCGAAAACAGCCGTATCATCAACGGACATATTCCCGTCCGCACCATCAAAGGCGAAACGCCAATGCGCGCAGAGGGCAAACGCTTCGTCATCGACGGCGGATTCAGCAAGCCCTATCAGGAGAAGACCGGCATAGCGGGCTACACACTGATCTACAACTCGTTCAGCATCCAACTCGTCGAGCACGAGGAGTTCGAGAGCCGCGAACAGGCGATTCGCTCCGGTTCGGATATCCACAACCGCATCCAACTGACGGACTTCGCCAGCCAGCGGATGTTGATCCGCGACACCGACCAAGGCAAACTGCTGCAAGAGCAGATAGCCGACCTCGAACTGCTGCTGGATGCTTACCGCACAGGGCGCATCAAAGAGCGGTTGGCGTAAGCAATTAATGGGGTGAAAAGAAGTAATCGGTAACCCACCGAGGCAAACCGCGACGCTTTTTCTTCGGCGTCACAACTTCCGGTGTCACAACATCCTCAGTTTTGGGGGTAAGTTGTGGCGCCGGTTCGGTTATACCGAGTTCACGGCGGATCTTGTCCTTACTTACGCCGAAACGCACGGCTATGGAGATATTTGCCTGCCAATTCCAATTCTGCAACTGGAACAAGCTGTTTTTCGACTTCGCAGTGAA
>CADBAZ010000118.1 GCA_902792835.1 uncultured Bacteroidales bacterium | reverse complement strand
ATACGCACTTGATTTCCCTCGAACAGTTTAATGATTGATTCGTTAGCCATCTTCTTTGTCTATTAATTAGTTATTATTGCTTCGTTTATCGAAGGGGGGGTACAATTTGTACCCTACCTTTTGTTAAGCAAGATCTTATCCATTTGTCAAGGGGGGGGTACAATTTGTACCCTACCTTTCTAATTCATTAACCAATAGTCAATTGCAACACTTTCGCAATCACCGGAGCCATGTCGTAGTAGGCATATTCGGCGAGACGGCCGCCGAAGAGGACGTCATTCTCAGAATCAGCCAATTCCTTATATTGTTTGTAGATGGTAGCATTCTTTTCGTCATTCACCGGATAGAACGGCTCCATACCGGGTGTCCATTCGGTGCTGTACTCGCGACTGATGACGGTATGAGGATTGTCATATACGGCTGCGCCGAAGGACTCGAAATGCTTGTGCTCGATGATACGGGTATAAGGCACTTCACGCTCGGTGTAATTGATGACAGCATTACCCTGATAATTAGGCGTATCGAGTGTTTCTTGCTCGAAGCGGACGGTACGGTATGCAAGCTGACCGAAGCGGTAGTCGTAGAACTGGTCAATCTTACCGGTGAAAACCATCTTATCCGCAATCTCACGCCATACATCTTTCAGGAGACGGTCATCGTTTGTCTCGGCGTCAGGCAGGTTGAGCCAGCAAGAAGCTTATCAATGAGCACGTTATAGCCACCGATGGGTATGCCTTGGTACGCATCGTTGAAATAGTTGTTGTCATATACGAGACGAACCGGTAAACGACGTATGATGAACGCCGGAAGTTCGGTGCAGGAACGTCCCCACTGCTTCTCGGTGTAGCCTTTGATGAGGCATTCGTAGATGTCCTTACCGACAAGGGTGAGAGCTTGCTCTTCAAGGTTCTGCGGATCGCGTCCACCGAGTTTGGCTACCGCCTCGGCGCGTTGCTCGTCGATCTTCGTTTGTGCCTGCTCCGGCGTAATCACGCCCCACATCTGGTAGAACGTGTTCATGTTGAACGGCAGGTTGTATAACTTACCCTTATAGTTCGCAACAGGCGAGTTTGTGTAGCGGTTGAAAGGCACGAGGGAGTTGACGAAATCCCACACCTGTTTGTCGTTGGTGTGGAAGATATGGGCACCATATTTGTGCACATGAATGCCTTCTATATCCTCACAATACACATTGCCACCAAGTTGCGGACGACGGTCAATAACAAGACAACGCTTGCCTGCTTGCGTAGCACGGTAAGCAAACGTGGCTCCGAACAACCCCGAACCTACTATCAAATAATCAAATTTCATATTGCCACTTTTGGAAATAATCCTTAGGAAAATAAACCTAAATTAACACTTTTAAACGCTTTTAATGCTGATAGTTTTTATCATCAATTTCCACAACTCTCTGAGTAAAAGCATTTAAAAGCCATAAACATAAATAAATTTCAATGAATAAATAACAATGATTCTTATATGTTCACTAATTAATCGAATTAAACGAATTCGATGGATTTGTTCAACGGTTTATTTGGGTTTATTGCTGCTTGTGGATTTGCACCTCGCAGAGGTGAAGATTAGATTGATAAGGTAGCCATCAAGCTCGCTTGAATGAGTACCTTAGCAAGATAAGATCCAGGTGCGAAGCATGGCAAATGCACAAGCAGTGTTTATGTATGTTTATATTCACTTTTTCCAACGTATTATTTGGATAGCGACTGTTTGTACCAGTCAAAGAGGCGCTGCACGCCGTCTTCGATTTCGACTTTGTGCGTCCAACCGAGAGAGTGGAGTTTGCTGACATCAATGAGCTTGCGCATCGTTCCGTCGGGTTTGGTGGCATCGAAGCAGAGTTCGCCTTCAAAGCCGACTGTTTTGACAACCAGTTCGGCAAGTTCGCGGATGGTAAGTTCTTTGCCCGTACCGACATTGATGTGGCAGTTACGGATCTCACCGAGCGAGGGAATCGCCCCACCACGACCGGTAGAATGGTTGCGATCGACCGTGCCATCAGCTGCTACGCCATAGTGAACTTGGGAATATTTCTCGATACCGATGATGTCGGAGAAGTTGACATTGAGCAGGATATGCACGCTGGCATCTGCCATATCCTCACTCCAGAGGAACTCGCGGAGCGGTTTGCCGGTTCCCCAAAGCGTGACGCGGTTGGCTTCGATGCCATAGAAAGCGAGCACCTTGATGATGGTTGCTTCGTCGGAGTTGCCGTCAATGACGTAGCGGACAACTTCGCCGTTCTCGCGGATGTTCGCGCCTACGGGACGGATGGAGAGATCCTTACGGATCATTTCCCATTGCCCGCTTGCCATTAGTTTGGACAGATAAACCTTGCGCATCATTGCCGGCATAACGTGGGAATTTTCCAAGTGGAAATTGTCGTTCGGGCCATACAGATTCGTCGGCATAAGGCGATGGCGTACTCCTCGTTGGTATATTCCAGCGGCGAAGTCAGCAGACAATCTTCCTTCATCGGTTGCGGCGCGTTCTTCGGGTAGATGCAGGTCGAGCCGAGGAACAACAACCGCTGCACACCGTGCTTGTAGGCTTCCTCTATCACATTGCACTGGATCTGCATATTCTTCATGATGAAGTCCGCACGGTATAGGCTGTTAGCCATGATGCCGCCAACAAAGGCTGCAGCGAGGACCACAGCTTCGGGTTTTTCCTCGTCAAAGAACTTGCGCACATCAGCCTGACTAGTCAAGTCAAGTTCCGCATGACTGCGACCGATGAGGTTATGATAGCCTCTTTCCCACAGGTTCTTCCATATCGCCGAGCCTACCAGCCCTCTATGCCCTGCAACGTAAATTTTTGTATTCTTGTCTAACATAATTTGCTAATATTTTATGCGTTTATGTTGAAAATAAACCTAAATAAACACTGATGTTGTCTGCTGTCCGTTCCGGACTTGTGTCTTTGTCGTATAAGTCTCTCGCTCAAGTGTGACTTGACGATAGCCTTATCCGCCAAATCCACAACTCTCCGAGTAACAGACAACATCAGACATAAACATAAATAAATTTCTATGATTACTTTTCTGTCAACAATTAAAAACAATTATCAACAATTACTTGACGAGACCTTTTTCGAGGTATTCGGCGAGGTTGACATGCTCGCGGATGGCATCAGCGGCAACCTTTTGCATGTCGCTCTTGACCATAAGTTCAACGAGTTGCTCGAAGGTGGTGGATTGCGGATTCCAGCCGAGTTCGGCACGGGCTTTGGTCGGGTCGCCCCAAAGGTTGACTACATCGGTCGGACGATAGAAGTCTTCGCTGACTGCCACGAGGGTCTTGCCGATGATATCCTCGCCGGCATGGAGTTTGACGGCGTCGGTAGCAGCTTCGCATATTCCGACTTCGTGGATACCTTCGCCCTGCCAACGCAGCGTGATACCGGCGTGCTGGAAGGCAAGCGTAGCGAACTCACGTACTGTGTGTTGCACGCCTGTGGCGATGACAAAATCTTCGGGCGTCTTGTGCTGAAGAATGAGCCACATGCACTCGACATAATCCTTGGCGTAGCCCCAGTCGCGGAGACTGTCGAGGTTGCCGAGGAGCAGTTGCTTCTGTTTGCCTTGGGCTATACGTGCGGCAGCGAGGGTAATCTTGCGGGTAACGAAAGTCTCACCGCGACGCTCGGACTCGTGGTTGAACAGGATACCCGAACAGCAGAACATGCCATACGCCTCACGATACTCCTTGACGATCCAGTAGCCGTAGAGTTTGGCAACGGCATAAGGGCTGTAGGGGTGGAAGGGAGTGTTCTCATTCTGAGGCACTTCCTCGACCTTGCCGTAGAGTTCGGAAGTAGAAGCCTGGTAGATCTTGCAAGTCTTCTCCAGATGGTTGGTGCGAACGGCTTCGAGGATGCGGAGTACGCCTACGGCATCGACATCGGCGGTGAATTCCGGCGCATCAAAGCTGACCTGCACGTGGCTCTGGGCAGCGAGGTTGTAGATCTCCGTCGGCTGCACTTGACCGACGAGTTTGACGAGGGACATGGAGTCCGACATATCGGCGTAATGCAAGTGGAAATGCGGCTGACCTTCCAGATGAGCGATGCGCTCACGGAAGTCAACAGATGATCTCCTGATTATTCCATGTACTTCGTATCCCTTTTCTAACAAGAACTCACTTAGATACGATCCATCCTGGCCTGTAACGCCTGTGATTAATGCTACGTTTTTATTCATAATGATAGATTTTTCGAAAGTTTGAAGTTTTTTATGAAAATAAACCTAAATAAACACTGCTGTTGCCTGTTGTCCGTTCCGGACTTATGTCTTTGTCTGCTTCGTCACCCTTTCAAATACATTTGACGTGTGCCGTAGCATCCAAATCCATACTCTACAAGTAACAGACAACATCAGACATAAACATAAATAAATTTCAATGAATCAATTACGAAGAATTTTTGCAAAGTTACAATCAAACTAAAACATATACATAGTACCTTCGGAATCCAAATAGTAATGTTCTGATTGATCTTTGATTGGTGCGAAATTATAAAGAATGCCTATATGTTTCTTTGTTAGTCGCATGTAGTTCCATAATTGTTGACGATGCTCTATGCATAGTTTTTCGACAGCCTTACACTCTACGATTATACTATCATCCACCAAGAAATCAATATAGTGTTTATGTGTGTTAATTTTCTAATCGTCTCACTATGCATTAACCTTCTTCAGGAATGCTTTGGGGACGTAGGCGGTGGAGGCAATGCATATACCTTCGAGGCTGACGAGGACGCAGGTCTGTCCGTGCAGACGGGCGACACGACCGCGAACACCGGCGAACTTACCTTCGATGACTTCGACGTAATCGCCAAGTTGAGCAGAGAAGGCATCGTTGAGATATACGCGAACATGCTCATCATGCTGCATGGTGACGCGGATGAAATGGCGCATCTGCTCGAAGGGAACAATCATCTTCTGATCCATGCCGGTCGGGGTTTTACGTGTATGATCGTACATGAAGCGCAGTTGTCCGGGCTGGCGATGCGGCATATCTTTGAGAGGTATCGGACGATCCTGATACTGAGCGAGTTGCTCCTCGCGCGCGTATGCAAAAAACATGTTCGGCAAGGCGGATTTCTCCTCCATCACGCGCTTGCCTGCCTTCATGCGCGCTACAGTGAGCGCGGGTGCGTACGTTAAAAGCGTCGGCGACTGGATAGAAGCCGCCACTTCGCGCTCGCGTCCGTAGGGCACGCGAAGCACAAACCAGTGATAATCAGCGGGCTGGACGAATGTTGGGCTGAGGACATAGTTTAGGGACACCCCTGATTCGTTCGTTTCGGAACAGAGGTTGTCCGGCAGCGCGGCTGCCTCGAACAAAGATTCTTCATTTAATGCATTCACAGCCAACAACTTAGCCTATTGAACACAAAGATTATTTTTTGTCAACAATTGTTAACAAATATATGTTAACACATCCATTTTTTTGTAATGATCATTTATGTAAATCAAAAATAGCATCCGTGTCGCCTTGAATGCTTCAAGTCGCCTGTGATCGTAGTCTTTTATCGGATCTTTTGAATACATTCAACGCTCCGACAAAATCCTTCGCTCATGTCCGTCAGCCTTTGATAAGCCTGACAGACCGGCTGCTTGAAAAAATCCTTAAAAAATTCCAAAAATCCATGCGGCTCACAATAAAATGAATCCTGATTATCCATCGATATTTGGGATAATATTGGTAATTTTGGATAGATAGAATCAATCGTAATTGGGGGCCATCTGGGACTGATAATGATCAATTGCTTATTTTTGGTATTTTTTAATTATTTTTGTAAGGCGACCGGGGCGATAGTTAGAACCGACCAAATGAATGATGATGAGTAGGTGGACGAAAGTTTACTTACGAACAGCTACTCAGCAGCAGTCATAGGGCCGTCATCAGACAGCCGGTCGCCGCATTTTTGATTTTCTATAAAATCCTTTACTAAAAAACTTCAATGTTCGCTTGTTTTCTTTGTAGAAAACGTTTGCCTTAGTAGGCGTGTTCGTCATCATGCAGGAAAATGGTTTTGATCGTCAAGATGATGATCTGCATATCCAGCATGAAACTATAATTCTCTATGTACCACACATCCTTCTGGATGCGCTCCTCCATCTGCCACAGATGCTCTGTCTCACCACGTGCGCCGGTGACTTGTGCCCAGCCGGTAATTCCCGGTTTCGCCCAATGGCGCACCATGTACTTGTCCACCAATTGTGAATATTCCTCCGTATGCTTGAGCATATGCGGACGCGGACCTACGATAGACATTTCCCCACGTAAGACATTGATAAACTGCGGCGTTTCATCCAAATTCGTACGACGGATAAAATCGCCAAACGGGAACTTGCGCGGATCATGTTTAGTTGCCTGCAAGGTGTCCGCCTGATCATTCTGATGCATTGAACGGAACTTGTAGCACGTAAACTCTTCTCCACGAATACCTGTACGCTTCTGCTTGAAGAACACAGGTCCTTTGCTGGAAAGTTTGATTCCGATAGCACAGAAGATGTATATGAACGGAAATATCGTGCACAAGAATAGTAACGAAACGACGATGTCAAATATACGCTTGATTATTCGGTTATACGGCTGATTCAGCGGTTCCTCGCGTAAGGAGAGAACCGGCATATTACCCACCATCTCCACCTGCATGACATGATGCACATAGTTGCGTACATTCGGCACGGAGTAGAAACGAATAAGGTGGTTCTCGCAGTAATTCATGAGTTCGAGAATCTCCTTGTTATGGCGACTCGTGAGGTTGCAGAATACAATATCCACCGGTTGCTTCTTGAGATACGATTCTATCTCCGCTATACCGCCCAAGCGAGGCAGCACATCGGTAAACTGATTCTGCGTACTTTCATCGAAATACCCTTTCACGCGAAATCCGGTAGTAGGATTCTCGGTCAGTTCGTCATAAAGATAGCGCAAGTTATGTCCGGCACCGACAAACAACACACGCCGGTTGTTGATACCATA
>CADBAZ010000117.1 GCA_902792835.1 uncultured Bacteroidales bacterium | reverse complement strand
GAAGATCTTCTCGCCGCAAGCCATCTCGAAGGTGTGCTGACCATAGTTGTTTACAGCATCAGTACCTTTGAGGCGACCATAAACGATGAATACGTCAGGTGTGTAATCGCCGGGCTCCAAAGCTTCGCCTTCTTCCAGCGCCTCGCAAACATCGACCTCAAGGGTGTCAATCTTTGTTGTTGCGCGCTCAATGATAGCTACATCGCCGTTCTTGATTTCCGGAGTGTTGTTGTAGTTCAAGATCTTACCGGTAACGGTAATCTTGTCACCTACATTCAAAGCTTCGTGTCCGGGCAGGTTGCACCAGTAGCCTTGGAGGGTTTTCTTTGTACCCTTCTCGTCGTCCATGTAGAAAGTCTGTTGATCAATCGTCGGATCAGTACGTGAGGGGCTGATAGAGCCGTTGGTGTTGGTAATGAAACCAGTAACGATGTAAACATCCTCAGTCTCCGAGCCACTCTGTGCCGGCATAGCGGCAGCAGCTTCGGCGCAGGTTACAGGAATAGGATCCTGGGCACTCATTGTTACGGCAGCAAACAGGGTTGCTGCAAAGAATAAAAGTTTTTTCATAACTCAAAATTTTAATTGGTTAATATAATTGTTTGTGTTATCTTGTTATACCATATTATACCCTGCGCGCAATCATGCAGACCACCCCGCTGCACGTTGATTGCGGGGACCCCGGCCGCGCAAAGTGCACACTGTACACACTGACTGCACGCTGACTGCACACTATGGGTAATGAGTTACTCGGCAGGGGCTTCTTCCTCCGGTTCGGCGAGAAGGAGGTTCTGGATCTCCCAAGTCGGTGCGGAGGGAACATCTACGCCGTCGAGGTTGGTGTTATAGCGGAAGCCGAGCACGATGGTTTGTCCGTTGAACTCGCTGAGGTCAAACACACCCGAACTCTGGAATCGCCAGCTGCTACGTGGTTGTGACATCGCCGGTGAAGTTGTTGGTAACCATGACACTGAGCCACTTGGGGTTGTCGGTAGTGTTACCATAACGCACAGCCTGATCGAAGGTCAGTTGGGGTTGCACACTCTTTTTGAGCTTGATGTTCGGCGAGAGCAGCCAATCCTCTACACGGTGGTTCGTACCGCTCACATAAGCCGATGCCGTCATGCCGTACAAAGACTGATAGCGCCATATATAGTTCAGGCCGTCGAGGTTGACGTGTTGGATGGTGAACTTGCCGGGGCCTTCACCCACGAACTTCGCTTGCAGGTAAGTGGAGATGTTCGCTACCCATTGATCCTTCTTGAGTTCGAACGCCATGGTTTCGGTGATGTAACCGGTGGTCAGTTCGAGTTCCGTGCCGTTGACAACCCACTCGTCAGCCGTTGCGCCGTTCTTACCCATATAGGCAACGAGATAAATCTCTTTGTCGGCAGCATAAGGGAACGCTGATTGCAGGTACTTGAGGATGATATCCGGATCGGTTATGGCTTTCACACCTGCCATCTCATAAATCTTCGGCGGCAGCGCCATGCCGACCTTGAGTTGATCGTTGGTATATGGAACCCAGCCTTCCTCTGTGAGTTGATAGATTGCGCTCTCTTGGGTTGTTTTGCGGGCTTGCAAAGCGCGTCGGCGTGTGGGAGCGGAAGGTGTGGAGTGGCTGACATATACGCCGTCCACGATCTGCGGTTCGCTGCCTTCGGCAGTATAACGACCGGTGATGGTGATAGCGTCACCTTGTTTGATACCTTTGTCTTTCCACACTTTGTTGCCATCCTCATCGGTCAAGCCATAGACGTAGATGCTATAGTCACCGTCCACCATGTAGAAGCGACCATAGATAGAGGACTTAACTTGTCCTACGTAGCCGGAAATCTCGTGCTTATCCTCATCAGGGAACTCAAGCAGTTGACTGAGTGTGAGTTTGTAGGGCAGGAAATCATGCAGTTCAGAGGGATCGGGTTCGTCTTCGCTGTAGTTGTAGGTGATGAGTGCGATCTTCCCTAAGCGTGCATTCGACAATCGCTGGGCGAGAAACGCCGGCACATTTGCCATCGAGCCGGGGGTGAGGTAAGAAACGCCACGCTTCTGCCAGACGGTTTCGTAATCAGCCTGCGTGAGTTCGAAGCCTTGCGCATCATGGAACTCCGCTACGCGATACGACTTGCCTTCACGCATCGTGTATTGCACATCGCAGGTTGTGCCGTTGTCGAGGTACGGGTACTTCTCTGCCATCAGCGCCGGAACATACATATCTGCCGAAGCATTCTCCGTGAAGGATTTCTCCTTGGCGATAGCAAGCAACTCCTTCAGACCCGTTGAGTCAACAGGATCGAGCGCCAAGGCTTTGGCGATGTTCTCGGGATAGACGGTAATCTGCTTGTAGTCGTCATCGGTGAGCGTATAACTCATACCGGTACGAACATCCGAAACCGCAGGATGACCATTGTCCATAAAGTGAGAATCGAAGTAGTTGGTGCACGACGCCAAACCTAATCCAAGTACGACTGCGGTAAAGATATATTTTGCTTTCATATTCATAACCATTTAGTCTTTAATCCTTAATCCATCCATTAGAAGGTGAGTTTGAGACGAATATTCCACTGACGACCTTTGTTGTAGAAGAAGTAGATATTGTCCTTCGTATTCTCCTTCACGTCATAGGAGGTAGTGTTCTTCGACCAAGCTTTCTCTATATGGTGCTGATCGAGCACGTTCGTTACGTTGGCAGCCAATGTGGCACGCACGCTACCGAAATCAAACGAGTAGCTTACGCGGGCATCCAGCGTGCCGCCGATCGGGCAACGATACGGTTCCATAACGTTGAGCGTTTTGCCTTTCTGCAGGTCTGAACCCGAGAAGTAGTAGTACGAATAGTTGCGGTCGTAGAGCGTATATTCGCCGCCTATACGGAATCCTTTGAACGGATTGAACATCACGCCGAGGTTGGCTGTTGTCTGAGCCTGACCACCCACATGGATCTTGTCCATATTAATCTTCGCCCACGCATGTTCCTTGCCTTCCTCTGTGCAATACGGAGTGGTTACTTCGAAGTTGCTTGTGAGTGCATTACCGTGTTCGTCGTAGAGGTAACCAATGATGTCATTGCCTTTCCATCGCCAATCACCGAGTGAGAGCATAGCGTTGAGTTCGAGCCACTTGAGCGGTTTGGCTTTGAACTCCATCTCCAGACCGATGTGTTGCGACCCTACTCCACTCATGTTGATGTAGGCGTTGACCGTCTGACCGTTGTCGGCTTTGCTCATCGTCTTGTCAATCCAGCGGGTGTAGTAACCGTTGACGGCAAGGTTGACGAACTCGTTGTGGAAGCCGTAACCGATTTCTACCGAGGCGATTTTCTCGTTCTTGGCATAACGGTTCAGCGCGTGCGAGGTGTTCGACGAGGCAAACGCTGCGTTGAACTTCGGCGCACGGGTGATGAAGCCCGCATTGAGGAAGATATTGTGGTTGCGATTGATGTTGTAGTTCACACCACCCTTGACTGTTCCACCCAGGAACCCGACGATCTCGGATTTGCTATGCTCCTCGTCATAGTAGAAGCGATCCACACGCCAGTAGTTGGTGTAATAGAGCGAACCGTTGACGAAGGCTGAAAGATGTTCGGTTGCATACTCCAAGGTAGCGAACGCACCTTCCTGCATCACATGACCGGTGTAGTTACGATAAACGATGTCACCTACGTTGAGTTTCTCGTACGCCCAGTTGTTGTCTGCACGGTTCTTATTGTTCTCCACCTTGACAGAGTTCACACGCGTGGCGTCGATGAAGTATTCACCAGCCAACATGTCAGAAATGACTGCACGGTGTATGCCTTGGTAGTAACGTATATCCAGACCTGCGGTGAGTTCCAGCGTTTCGTTGAGGAACTTGTTGTTGTAAGTTGAAACGAGTCCGTACCAGTTGTGGTCGTTGCGGTTCTCGGCAATGATCAGCTCCGAGCCGGATTCCGATGCGGCATTCAGATCCTCGACAGCACCGTAGTCAAACGAGCCGTCATCACGACGGAAGTCCGTGGTAATCTTTCCTTCGGCAGCACCTTTGGTGAGCGTTGAGTAAGAGTATTGCGAGTACGGGCTGGCTTCGGCTGTATTGCCAAAACCGCGACCTATAGATGTATAGAGCGCCGTGGAGAGCGATGACTTGTAGTTAATCTGCCACACGTGGTTGAGCGAAATCTGCGGCTTATGGTAACTGTTGTAGTTCGTACCGCGTTGCTTACCGTCGTTGCCGTAACCGTAGCTGGGGTTGTATCGGCGGTAATCCATGCCGTCGCGCATATACTTGCGTACCTCATTCCAGCCCTCGAGGTTCAATGCACCCGAACTGCCCGAAGGACGCGTCCAGTGCCATTGCGGAGCGCCGAAGCCGGTGAGCGACAACTGATGACGGTCGTTGATGCGCTTGCTGACATTGGCGAAGTAACTGTATCCGCTATAGCCAGTGCCTTGTATATAACCGTTACCCCATGTCTTGGAGAAGAGCACGGTGATAGCCCATCCGCTCTTCATCAAACCGGTTGATACGGAGAACGCCAGTTTGTTGCCGTTGTCATTACCCAAGGAGTACATGACTGTTCCACCCTTCTTGGCATCTATACCTTTGGTGACGATATTGATTGTACCGCCGACGGAAGGTGCTGACAGTTTGGATGCACCCATGCCGCGCTGCGTCTGCATCACGCTGGTAACGTCCGCCAAGCCTTGCCAGTTCGACCAATAGACGGTTCCGCCTTCCATGTCGTTCATCGGCACACCGTTGATCATCGTGGCTACGTTCGTGTTGTCAAAACCACGCATCCAGATCTCCGAGTCACCCCAACCGCCACCTTGACCGTTGGCATGTACACCCGGCGTGTTCTTGAGCACTTCCGGGAACTCTTGTCCACCAAGTCGCTCCTCGATCTCGAGAGCGGCAATCTGGCTGACGGCAATCGGCGTCTTCTGCTGACGGGCTATCTGCCCCACAACCGTCACGTCTTGTAATGCAACAACCTCAGGAGCAAGCCGAATGTTGCCCATATTCGTCTTTGCAGGCAGAGTCAAGGTTGCATAACCGATGTACGAGAACTGGAGTTTGGCACCCGGAGCAACATCAATGGAGAAGTTTCCGTCAATGTCGGTAATGTTACCATTGGTTGTGCCATCTTCCAGAATAGACACACCAATGAGTGGTTCTGCTGTTAGCTCGTCGAGCACAGTGCCGACCACGTGAAGCGATTCGGCAAACACCATGCATGGCAACAACAGACAGCCAAGAATGAGTGAAAGTTTGTTCATAATTATAATAATAAGGTATTATATACTAATCAAATAAGGTGTTTCCCTTTTTACGAGAAAACACCTTATTCTTGCACATTCTACTTTTTCGCTTTGGCTACAATGGCTTGGAAGGCTTTTGGCTGGTTGACAGCGAGGTCGGCAAGCACCTTGCGGTTGATGACGATACCCGCTTTCTTGAGCGCGCCCATAAGCTGGCTGTAGCTGAGTCCTTCCAGACGTGCGGCAGCGTTGTCGTGTGAGGCTCATGATCTTCTTACGACGGTTGCGCGAAGCAACGTGATTTACTGATCTTGGCATAATTCAATACTCAATTTTGATGGTTAGACATTAACGCAGCAAGAGCAGCTCGCGGATGGAGCGCAGATTGCTGTGATCGACAAGTGCAACATGCGTAAGGTTACGCTTTTGCTTTTTCGTTTTCTTAGTCAGAATGTGACTTTTGAACGCGTGTTTGCGTTTCAATTTACCCGTTCCGGTAAGCGTGAAGCGCTTTTTGGCACCGGAATTAGTTTTTACTTTTGGCATTTTGTTAGATATTTAATTGTTAATAATCGGTCTGCGGCAGCCATTAGTAGCGCACAGGCCATTTTTCTGCGTTGGTTACTGTTGACCAAGATTGGTCAACGCTTTATTTCTTCGGGCTGATGTTAACTATCATTCGTTTGCCTTCGAGCTTAGGCACAGCCTCGACTTTGCCGAAGTCAGCCAAATCGTTGGCAAAACGCGCCAGCAGCAATTCACCCTGCTCCTTGAATAGAATCGAACGCCCGCGGAAGAACACATACGCCTTGACTTTGTTGCCGTCCTTAAGGAACTCCTGTGCATGTTTCAACTTGAAGTTGTAGTCATGCTCATCGGTCTGTGGTCCGAAACGGATCTCCTTGATGACAACCTTAGCCGAATTGGCTTTCTGCTCTTTCTCTTTGCGTTTTTTCTGGTACAGATACTTCTGGTAATCCAGAATTCTGCATACGGGAGGCTCGGCGTTAGGCGAGATCTCCACGAGGTCAAGGTTCTGTTCGTCGGCTATCTGCATCGCCTCGCGCAAGGAATAGATGCCTTGCTCTACGTTGTCACCCACCAAACGAACTTCTGCCACACCGCGTATCGCATCATTGATGCGGTTTGGCATTTCTTTTTCAACGCGCCCACGTTTATCGCGAGGCGCATGGGGTAAATTTGTTGCTATAGTTTTGTCCTCCTATAAGGGTTAGTTACCTCCACAGCAAAGCGTTATGCCATAACACACCAAGCGGCATAGCCATAGCGCTTGCTATGAATTCGGCGACAAAGTTACGAAAAATATACGGATTTAGCAAATGTTTGCGTCATTTTTATTCAAAAAACTGCATTTTGACAGGTAAATATGCACTATAATTAGGGCTAGATGCAAAAAATCGCATTTTTATTTGCAAATGTCAAATAATTTTTGTATCTTTGTAGCCGATTTTGATTTAATCGGATAACACCTTAAAAATTATCTAATATGACAAAATTATTTCGTCACACTATCCTTGCTATTGCAGCAATCAGTTTGCTGGTTGGCTGTAAGGATAATGCCATTCCGTCCGACACATTAGGTACAGACGGGATAACACAATCTCGCATCGTGTATGACACCATCCGCAACATGCGCGACCTCAATCCGGGACCGGAAGGCGACACGATTGATGTCGAAGAAGCAGTACGTATCGGTTTGGCGATGCCATCCGGCAGCACTACATCGGAGAGTTATTATGTGCTTGCAGCGGTTAAAGGTTTCAGCCAGCCGTTTGATGCCACGTACGGTAACGTTTCACCGATTATTACGAACAAGATTGCCAACCGTCAGATGATCTGCTATCGTCTATTGAGTTTCAAGCGCAAAGGCGTGGTACAGAAGTTCACGGATGCCGAGCAGTTGCAGATTGGTGATATCGTTGTTGTATATGGTCAGATACAGAACCGCTACGGCGCTCCGCAGCTCACGCAAGGCTGCTATCTGGTTACGTCTGACAACCCGTTGTCCGGCTACAAACCTGCGCCGAAAGTAGTTCTCAGCGAGACATTTGACGAAGACATGGGTGATTTCACAATCGACAACGAGATTGTCGCTTCGGATGATATATGGAAACACGTTGAGGCAACCGGTGGCAAACAAGGCTACATGTGCGCCAATGAGGGCAAACTTGCCGAAGAGTCAGACAGTTGGCTGATTAGTCCGACGATGGATCTCACCGTCTGCAAGGATACCACTCTGATGACGTTCAGCCACTGGTATCAAGGCAGTGCTGACCTGCGTGACGAACAACTGCGCGTAATGGTTTCGACCAACGACGGTGCAACATGGGAGCCGTTACCTGTTGAGGGCTGGAACAACGGCAAACTCAAACGTTTCACAGCGGCTACCGTTGATCTGACCGAGCACAAATCGGCTACGACCAAAGTGGCATTTGTATATACCAGCACTGCTGAATCGGCTATGGTTTGGTCGATACAGAACATTCGTATTGGCGAACCCGCAGATGAATAACAACTAACAACATAAAACATAATATAATTAACAAATGAAAAAATCATTATTGATTGCCGTTGTCGCATTAGTATGCGGAACAATGGCGTACGCTCAACCGCGTGCAATCGGTGGTCGTCTTGGTGCTTTTAACGGCGTTAGTTATGAGCACGGATTTGGTGACAGCAACATGTTAGAAATCGAGTTAGGTTTCTCTGTTGACGGTCGTACAGACACATGGAATTCAGGTTATCACGGTCGTGCATGGGGACGTACTATTCAAGCTGCCGCTACCTATGATTGGATTGATCCGTTTGGAGCCAAATTTCCTTGGGAGCACAAGGGTGA
>CADBAZ010000116.1 GCA_902792835.1 uncultured Bacteroidales bacterium | reverse complement strand
TTGAGGATCTCGCGGGCTTTCTCGGGCAGACCGTCTTTCTTAACCAACGGCATGACGCACGCCTTAACCGGTGCGAGTACAGGTGGCAGACCGAGTACAACACGGGTGTCCCCACCCTCGAGTTGCTCCTCTCTATACGAACCGCACATGACGCTGAGGAACATGCGGTCCACGCCAATAGAGGTCTCGATGACGAACGGCGTATAGCTCTGGTTGAGTTCGGGATCGAAGTATTCGATCTTCTTGCCGGAGTACTTGGCGTGTTGCGACAGGTCGAAGTTCGTACGGCTGTGAATACCCTCAACTTCCTTGAATCCGAACGGCATCTGGAACTCGATGTCGGTAGCGGCGTTGGCGTAGTGAGCGAGTTTCTCGTGATCGTGGTAACGATACTTGTCGTCGCCGAGACCGAGCGCTTTGTGCCACTTCAGGCGGAAGGATTTCCAATGCTCAAACCACTTGAGTTCCTCACCCGGGCGAACAAAGAACTGCATCTCCATCTGCTCGAACTCACGCATGCGGAAGACGAACTGACGGGCTACGATCTCGTTGCGGAAGGCTTTGCCGATCTGTGCGATGCCGAAAGGAATCTTCATGCGGCCGGTCTTCTGCACGTTGAGGAAGTTAACGAAGATGCCTTGTGCCGTTTCCGGACGCAGATAAATCTTCATAGCGCCGTCGGCCGTCGAGCCCATCTCGGTTTGGAACATCAGGTTGAACTGACGTACGTCTGTCCAGTTGCGCGTGCCGCTGATCGGACAAACGATCTCCTCGTCGAGGATGATCTGCTTGAGTTCATCCAGGTCATTGGCGTTCATTGCTGCCGAGTAACGCTCGTGCAAGGCGTCACGTTTCTGCTGGTGCTCAACCACGCGCGGGTTTGTCTGACGGAACATCTGTTCGTCAAAACTCTCACCGAAACGTTTCTTGGCTTTATCCACTTCCTTCTGGATCTTGTCCTCGTACTTGGCTATCTGCTCTTCGATAAGCACGTCGGCACGATAGCGTTTCTTCGAGTCGCGGTTGTCGATCAGCGGATCATTGAATGCATCTACGTGCCCGGAAGCTTTCCATGTCGTCGGGTGCATAAATATCGCTGCATCGATGCCTACGATGTTCTGGTGCAACAGGGTCATCGAGTCCCACCAGTAACGTTTGATGTTGTTCTTCAGTTCCACGCCGTTCTGACCATAGTCATACACAGCGCCCAGACCGTCATAGATCTCGCTGGAGGGGAAAACAAATCCGTACTCCTTGCAATGTGCGACAATCTTTTTGAATGTTTCTTCTTGTGTTGCCATAAAGCTATTTGTTCATTTAGTCATTTTCACATTTTCTCATTTGATGAGCCAAACCTTGGCTCATGCTTAGCGGCGGCGCATCTGTTGGACTTTGCGCATCATCTTGGAGGTTTGCTCGAACTGCTTGAGGAAGCGGTTGACCTCGACGATGCTGGTGCCCGAACCTTTGGCGATGCGGTTCTTGCGGCTGCCGTTGAGCAGTGCGGGGTTAGCGCGCTCCTCGGGAGTCATGGAGCCGATGATGGCTTCGACAGGTTTGAAGGCGTCGTCGCTGATCTCTACACCCTTGAGTGCCTTATCCATGCCCGGGATCATGCCCATGAGGTCTTTCATCGAGCCCATCTTCTTAATCTGGTTAAGTTGCCCGAGGAAGTCGTTGAAGTCGAAGCGGTTCTGCGCAATACGTTTGCTGATGCGGCGGGCTTCCTCTTCATCATATTGCTCCTGCGCGCGCTCGACGAGGCTGACTACGTCACCCATGCCGAGGATACGATCCGCCATTCGTGCGGGGTGGAACACGTCAAGTGCTTCCATCTTCTCGCCCGTACCGATGAACTTGATCGGTTTCTCGACTACCGAGCGGATACTGAGAGCTGCACCACCACGGGCGTCGCCGTCGAGCTTGGTGAGGATAACGCCGTCGAAGTCCAGACGGTCGTTGAAGGCTTTGGCGGTATTCACGGCATCCTGACCGGTCATGGCATCGACCACGAACAGGGTTTCTTGGGGCTGAATGGCATCCTTGATGGCAGCAATCTCGTTCATCATCTGCTCATCGACAGCCAGACGACCGGCAGTATCGACGATGACTACGTCGTAGCCGTAGGTACGCGCCTCAGCGATGGCTTTCTTGGCTTTCTCGACGGGGTTGGATATAGTCTCGCCTGTGAAGACCTTGGCATTAATCTGCTCGCCGAGAACACGGAGTTGCTCGATAGCTGCGGGACGATAGACGTCGTCGGCAACGAGCATGACTTTCTTACCTTTCTTCGTTTGGAGGAAGTTGGCAAGTTTGGCAGCAAAGGTCGTCTTACCCGAACCTTGCAGACCGGAGAGAAGGATGATAGCGGGATTGCCCTTGAGGTTGAGTTCGACCGCCTCAGCGCCCATGAGGGCAGCGAGTTCGTCGTGGGTGATCTTGACCATCAACTGTCCGGGACGAACAGCGGTCATAACGTTCTGACCGAGGGCTTTTGCCTTAACGGAGTCGGTGAACTGCTTGGCAGTCTTGTAGTTAACATCCGCCTCCAACAGGGCTTTGCGGATGTCCTTGACGGTTTCGGCGATGTTGATTTCGGTGATGCGTCCTTCGCCTTTCAGTATCTTGAACGACCGTTCAAGTCGTTCGCTTAGGTTGTCAAACATAGAGATATTAACTATTTACGTCAGCCAAACTTGGCTGACAAGTATACAAAATTATTGTCTGCGCACATAACGGCTTGCAAAGATACGAAAAATATTTGATATTTGCAAATAAAAAATGGAGTAAACGCATATTTTTGTAAAAAAAGCAGAAAAAACTTGCAAATGTCAAAATAATTTCGTAACTTTGTACGTTTTTTGCAATGCGAAGATCTTTTTAGGTCAACTATTAAAGACTATTAAAGACAATATACAGCGAATTAAGCGAAAATAACATAATATATACATCATGAAAAAACACATAATTTTAGCAATTGCGCTGGTAATGGCAGTGCAAATGGTTTGGGCGGCAACAGTCATCAAACCGGGTGAGGTTCCTGAGTATTGGTCATCAGTTGACGGCAAGTCAGGCAGTGCATTATGGACTGCAATCAGTTCACAGACAAACAAAGGGTTCAGTTCGGTGGGTTACAAGGGGTTGTATAACGCTTACAAACAGACGGATGTTTATCCGAAGGATTCGGTGGGCAAGGCCGGCAAGATCTGGGATATGTACGGTGAGTGTCTGTTTGCGACGAGCAACACCTGCGGCAACTACAGCGGCGTTTGCGACTGCTACAACCGCGAGCACAGTATTCCACAGAGTTGGTGGGGAGGTGGAACAGGCGGTATAGGCAGCGATATATTTCACGTATTGCCGACCGACGGCAAAGTGAACGGTGTGCGTAGTAACTATGAGTACGGCGAAGTGAACGGCGGCACGAACTGGGTTGGCAACAAGTTCGGTTCGGCTGGCACATGGTCAACAGACAAGAAGACAATTGCTTCGGCAGCAGGTGAGGAAGTGAAAGGTACCGGACAAGTGTTTGAACCCAAACCGCACTACAAGGGCGATATAGCACGCGGATTGTTGGGAACAATCGTCAAGTGGCAACAGTCGAACCTGACAAGCGGCAACAACTTCTTTAACGGCAAATACGACGCATCGAACAACTTCGGTTTGACAAAGAAAGCCGTTGTACTGCTGATGAAGTGGCATCGCGAGGATCCTGTGAGTCAAAAGGAGATAGACAGAAATAACGGCATCCAAGCAACACAAGGCAACCGAAATCCGTTTATCGACTATCCGTATCTGGCGGAATATATATGGGGTGAGAAAGCCGGCGAGACAGTGGATATGAGCAAGTTGATGGCATCAACCGATCCGGAGTTCGTGCCGGGTCAGAGCGACGGTTGGCGCGGAGGTTCATCGCCTGTTGATCCTCCTACGCCGACAGAGAAATATACGGTAACCTGGTCGGCAAACGGCGAGGAGATTCATTCCGTTGAGATTGCGGAGAACGAAAAGGTAACGTATCTGCCTACCGCTCCGGCATCGTGTTCGTCAGAGAGTACGGAGTTTATGGGCTGGTCGGATGCACCGATCTACGGCACGACAGACGATGCGCCTGCTCCACTCTACACGAAAGTGACAGAGATCCCTGCCGTGACAGAGGATGTGACGTACTATGCTGTATATGCACACGCCGGTGAAGGTGAGGGGTCTGCTGCGATGACCTACACCTACGCCATTGGCAACGAGACGGTAGGTTGGAGCAACACCGCTACGAACAAAGGCAGTTACTGGCTACTGGAGACGGGCAAGACAATCATATCGCCGGAGATCGACCTAATGAAACTGGAAAAGATCACCGTGAAGATGCGCACCTACGGCGGCACACAATACGACCAACTGGATATACACGAAGAGAGCGGTAAGCTGACATCGATTGAAGCGACAAAGGGTAGCACGATGACCGAATATGAGTGGGTAAACAACCTGTATATAGCAGGCAACTCCACGCTGACGTTCTCGAGCAGTTACGGTTCGGGCAAAGGTATAGGCATCGCCTCTATCACCCTTGAAACCCGAGGTGCAACGGTAACTTATGACCGGTATATAACGAGTTGCCAAGGCACGACAGAGGTTGTGGCTGTACAGACAGACGCTCCGGCAAAGAAGATGCTCATTGGCGGGCAATTGTATATCTTTGTGGGTGAGCAGTTGTTTACCGTGCAAGGGCAACGGGTGAAATAGTTGAGTGTTGAGAGTTGAGTGTTGAGAGAAGTCGTCTAGTTGATATAGTAGTTATATTGGCGCTGGTGGCACAGATGGGGTTCGCCAATGTCGTGACGGGCGTTGCGTCAATCCCTGACGGGTATTACGACGGCGTGAGCGGAAAGAAAGGCGCGGAGAATATATTGAATGCGTTGCAGACCTGTATATCCAAGAACTACAACGAAATCTCGTATAGCGCGTTAGAGGAGCATTATCTGAAGACGGATTTTTATGCGGACACCTTGTGGGATATGTATTCCACGTGCCGGTTCGTGTTTGAAGATGCGAACAAACAGCAGAAAGCAGTGTGCGACGGTTGGAACAAAGAGCACGTGTGCTGTCAGTCATGGATCGGCGGCAGACCGATGGTGTCGGACATGTTCAATGTGTATCCGACTGACGCACGAATCAACAATCTGCGTTCGAACTACCCGTACGGAGTGGTTGGCACGAACAACGGATTCAGCAAAGATCCTGATAAACACGGATTAGGCAAACTCGGTACTTCGACGACAAGCGGTGTAGGTACAGTTTATGAACCCGACGACAAGTACAAAGGCGACTTTGCGCGTACATTCTTTTATATGGTTGCCCGTTACCGCGACAAGACGCTGAACTCCGGCGACGGTGCAACGATGTTCACGTCAAGCCCGACGGATCTGACGAGTTACAGTCTGTCGTTTTTGCTGGACTGGCACCGAAACGATCCTGTGAGCATGAAAGAAGTGGACAGAAACCAGGGCGTATATGGTGAGCAGAACAACCGCAACCCGTTTATCGACTACCCGGAACTCGTGGAGTATATCTGGGGCAACAAGATAGGGCAACAAGTTGACCTGAGCACAATGACTCCGACCTGCGAAAGCCTCACTCCTACCCCACAGACGACTGTCAAACATGGCGTAACATGGATGGTGAACGGTGTGGAGTTGTACACCGATTCAGTGGTTGAGGGCAAGAAACCAAGTAAACTGCCCGCTGAGCCGCAATCGTGCTCAGAGACGAGTGAGAGTTTCTACGGCTGGGCAGGAGGTTCTTGGGACGGGGTATTGCCTAACTACCTGCCGATGGATATCGATGAGTTCTCGAACATTGATTATATGCCGGCTGTACTGTTTGATGTGACGTACCACGCCGTGTTTGCGCACGTAGAGAAAGAGCAAGGTCAAGGTGCGGTAACGGCGACACAGGACTTCAGCAGTTATAAGCGCGGCAATGCTGTGACACAAGAGAAAGCCGGGAATGTGACCATCACGTTCAACAAGGCAGGTGCAAGCAATGCTACTACCTATTACACAGAAGTGCGCTGCTACGCCAAGTCAACGATTGTGTTCACTGGAGCGCAAATGTCAGAGATTGTGTTCACCCCGGGCACAAACGACAAGGGCAACAAACTCTCGCCGAACACCGGTACAATGGTTAACGACAACAAGTGGACAGGAAACGCTTCGTCGATAACGTTCACGGTAGGCGGCGACAACGGTTACAAGGGAATAGGTGAGATTACCGTGACCTACGAGGATAATACTGTGGTAACCGTCTATAGCGACTATCTAACAAACTGCGGGACAGCAACGGGGGTCAGCAACCATGCGGTTGATATGCCGGCTGCAAGGAAAGTGCTGCGCGACGGACAACTGATCATCATTGTGGATAACAAAGAATACAATATCTTAGGTTTCTAAAACATGAGAAAGACGATATATATACTAATCAGCCTTGCGCTGTGCACCTCTTTCGCGTTGGCGGAAGAGATGCCGGAAGGCTACTACGATGCCGTGAACGGGACAAAAGACGGCGAACTGAAAGGAACATTGAAGACGATTATTCGCGACCACACAGTTATGGCGTACGGCAGCGGAAGTAACTCGTCGTGGTACGTGTTCTACTACTCCGACCAAGACGAGAACGGCTACTGCATGGATATGTACTGCGACGACTGGAAGAAGTTCGGCGCACCAGGTGATGCTGTTTCCGGCTGCAATGTGGAGCACAGTTTTGCCAAGAGTTGGTGGGGAGGCGCAAAGAATGATGCCTACAAAGACTGCTACCACCTCAATCCTTCGAACAGTACGGCGAACAGTGCGCGCAGCAATTATCCGCTGGGAGTGCCGGTAAAGGATATTAAGACTTCCGGCTCATTGAAGATAGGAAAGATACATCATGAGGCGTTGAATGTGGATTTCAATGTGTTTGAGCCGAAAGACGAGTACAAAGGCGATTTTGCTCGTGCATATTTCTATATGGCAACGTGCTACGGCAAGGATATCAACGGCAACTATGACCCGACTATTTGTTCGGCTTATCAAGGCTGGCGTCTGGACAACAGTGATGTCGGTTCGAAGTTCGCTATGCAGAACGACAACTATCTGGAGTTTCAGCCATGGGAGCAAGAGGTGCTAATCACGTGGCACCGGCAAGACCCAGTGAGCGTGAAGGAGATCAAACGTGCGGACGCTGTGAGCAACTTCCAACATAATAGGAATCCGTTTATCGACTATCCTTTCCTTGCAGAATATATCTGGGGCGATCACGCGGGTGAAGAGGTGAATATGGCA
>CADBAZ010000115.1 GCA_902792835.1 uncultured Bacteroidales bacterium | reverse complement strand
CTTGTCCTTACTTACGCCGAAACGCACGGCTATGGAGATATTTGCCTGCCAATTCCAATTCTGCAACTGGAACAAGCTGTTTTTCGACTTCGCAGTGAAACTCAGATTGTCCGCCTTCGCCCAAGCGTGCATATTCACCCACTTGTTGATCTCCCAACTCACCGCCGCACGCACTGTTCCGGCAACATGAACGGGAGAGGTCGGCTTGATCTCATAACTCGGGTAAACAAAATCCGGCAAGGTATCGACGGCCGTATAGGAGATATAATTGACCGAATAGAACACTACCCGCATCGTTGCCGAAGCGTGCAGCACAACCTTGCCGTGGTTTGGCGTATAGTTGATGCCGTAACCCACGCCCGCAGCTACCTGATGCGTTACTACCTTATTGATGCCGGACATTATCACCGCCACCGTCTGATTATGGCGTGCCGAATCATGTCCGAACGATATATCTGAATTCAGATATGACAAACTCACCAGCAGCGAACCCGCTGAACGACGCTGTATCATCGTCTGCTTCATCGTTTCATTGTGCGAGTAGTGGCGCGCGTTAAACGCATACCACGCGTGTACTGTTGTATTCTTTATCCACACCTCTTTGTCGCCCAAACTGGCAGGTTCAAATACTTCCATATCAGGTACCGAAATCGTACTGTGCAAGTTCGTTGTCTTCTGATGCAACAGTTCTATTCCCAATGACTTGCTGCCGAACGAGAAATTCAGTTTCTGTGCGTAAGCATGGAGTGCATCCCACGAATAACCGAACCCTATGCCACGAAAACCTACATGGAAGCCCAAATCTATACTCGGAGTGGATACCGAATGCAATTGAACCCGCCCGATTACATCATTATATCTCACCGTAAACTTCGAATTGATACCCACCTCACTGTTGGTAAACGCCACACGAAACGGGTACTCCGGCAAGGTCAAATAGGCAGTATCCAAGCCCTTCATGGTAAAGTTGTCGAACCACAAAGCCGCACGGTAAAAGGACTCCTTCCCCTTACCGTTTGCGGCGTGCATCCCACCGGCAACAAGCAACAGGCACAGACCGATTATTATGGTTCTAACTCTCATATTCAGGCAATTGTTTACGTTTACCACCATGTTACTTTCTTGTTCGTGGATTCGGCAGACGACTTGTCGTACTTCAGATCAGCCAGCATCGACGCGTTCACACCGATATGGAAGGTGTAGCTCTTATATGGTCCAAAAGGCACAAACGACGCACTCATTGTCCAGCAGTGCAAGTCGCGCGTCACGTTGAAGTTCGTATACGTGAACTGCTTGGCTTTGAAGTCGTAGGATGTTGTCGCACTCACCTTCCATCCCGAACCGAAGTTCAGACTGCCATTCAGACTCAGGTTGTGCGTGAACTCCATCTTATAGTACATCTTGTCGTAGTCAAACGTCGAGCCGCTACCGTATCGTAGCGAGTAGCTCACACTCAGGCTCCACTTGATATCCGTCGCTTTGAAAGTCGGACGCTCGTTCTTGGGTTTCTCTACTGCCGTACTATCCGACGAGCCGCCTTTCTTCTTGCCAAACCGCTCGGCAAGTTTCTTAAACGTATCATTGCTGAACGTATAACTGAGCGAGGTCGATGTTCCGCTCCAGTGCGGGAAACGACCGTTGTGCCAGTACTGCTTGTTCGTGCGCACAGGCTGACCGGCGGCGTTCAACTGGTACATATACGGGTCAAGAGTCGTTGACAGGTTGATCGTGTAGTTCACTTTCGGTAACTTGATACGCAGGTTCACGTTGAAGTTCGACCAGTTCATCGAGTCGGCGATGAAGTTGTACCCGCCGCTAACGGAGAAGTTATCAATCAGCGAAATAACCTTGTAAGGCTTCTGACCTGTCGTGTCGCGGTCATCGCGCACCTTCACCTCGAGATTATTGCCCAGCGAGAAGCCGATTGCTCCCACAGCGCCGTTCGGAGCATTGCCCTGCGGGAAGCGCGAATACACCTGATGCAACTTCACCGGATCGCCGTTGTCATCCAGTTTGGGCACGAAATACTTATTTCCCAACGAGTCAGTCACCGTCGTACCTACAGGCTGATCGTACGAACCGTAGTATCCCCACCACTTCGTTCCGAAGTCAGGGTGGTAATTGAAACTGATGCTTGGCGTCATCACGTGACGGAACCGATCCACCTTGTCGCCGAACCACTTGCGGAACGGCGTATAGAATCCGTACAACTTCGTGGACAGACTCACTCCCACATTGAAATCAAACACGTTGTAGAATCCCTGTGTCGTATCGCGGTGCAGACGGTTCTCTTGCTCGTTCCACGTCTGGTCAACGCGCTGGAAGTACATCCTGTCGTTCAAGTTGATCGACGGCGATATAGTCAGGTACTTAAGCACCGTAAAGTTCGCGCGGATAGGTACGCTGTGCGTGATCTTGTTCTGCCAGTCCTTGGTAAAATCCGACTTAAAGAAGTAACTCTCCTTGCAGGTTATACTGTTCGTAAATGCGCCGGCATAACTCAGCGCTATACGTTCATACCACCGCTCTTTGCCTACTGCTTTCTTGCGCTTGAACGGATACACCGTACTCATGTTCACATTCAGGCTCGGGGCTGTCACTGACAACGTTGAGTCCTTCGTGCGCTGCGTGAGCGATGCGTTCACACTCAAGCTCCACGGGCTGTCAGGAAAACGCTGCGTGTAGTTGATCGTCGAAGATGTCGTATTCGCCGAGTTTACTTCGGGCTTGTAGTAGTTGTTGATACTGTTCTGGTTATAGCCCGACGTCGAGAAGTTCACACTCGCCGAGAAGTTGCAATACGGGTTGGCTTTGCTGTCTTGCGTGTGTGTCCATCGGATATTGAAACTGTTGCTCTTGCTGTAGTCCGGCATCTCTTTCTCGCCGCGCACATCGCTTCGGTACTCTATGTTGATACTACCGTTGAACTTGTAGCGCTTGACATACCGCGACTTGGCATATACCGCCCATGTGCCCTTCGTATAAATATCGCCGGTGATCTCCAGATCCAAATAATCGTTGATAGCCCAATAGTAGCCTATTCCGCGCATATACAAGCCTCTGTCATATTCGTCGCCGAACTGCGGCATAATCAGTCCCGACGAATACGTCTTGTTGAACGGGAAGAATCCGAACGGCACAGCCAGCGGCAACGGCACATCGCCTACTACCAGATACGCCGGACCTGTGGCTATATGGTTGCCCGGGCGAACCTTGGCTTTCGTCATCCGCAAGTAGAAGTGCGGGTGTTCATGGTCGTCGCAAGTCGTGTATTTGCCGCCCGCCATCATCAGTTCCTCATCACTCAGTTTCTTGGTCTTATCGGCGATGATATATCCTTCGCCTTGCTCCGTCACAACGTTGCGGATAAATCCTTTCTGCGTCTTGATGTTGTACGTTATCTCGCCGGATTCGTAACTGTCATTGCCGTCCTTGAACACCGGTTTGCCGATCCATTCGTCTGCAAGCGAGTCGTATACGCCTATTGCATAGATCGTCGAACTGTCGGATTTGACGCGGATATATTCGGCATCCAATTCCATTGTCTTGTAGTTGATTACGCCCTTACCGTGCAAGAACGCAGTACCGTCGCCAAGCATGACGACAGAGTCCTGTGACGAATAACTCACGGGCGCATCCAACTGCGCTTGTGCAAACGCACAAACGAAGAGGAATAAATATGTCAATACTTGCCGTATATGCACATTATTCCAAATTACGCCACAAAGGTACGAAAAAAAATGCACATTTGCAAACTTTCCCGAAGAAAAATTGCACACATGTGCATTTTTAGTGCAGAAGTGCCTGCTTATGCTTGCATGAAAGCAGGTGCTGCGGCACTAAAAAGTCATTGCGCCAGCAATATTTTTCTTCGGGAGAGCAACTGCCTAAATGCCCGGCATTGCTGCACTGTAGCTTCGGTGGGTGGAGAAGCCAATTGACTTTTGGCTTCGAAAGGAAGTGGCAGCGGGGAGCGTTGCCACGACGTAGATATAGGGGCGTGCCGAAGTACGAAAAAAAAGCACATTTGCAAACTTTCCCGAAGAAAAATTGCTCAGGGGTACATTTTTCTGCAAAAACGTGCAGGATAATCGGGGTTAAGTCGGGGTTTTGTCGAGGTTTTATCGGGCTTATATTTGACATTTGTAAATCGTTTTGTACTTTTTTCCTAAAATGAGGCAGAAAAATAAAATTTTTCTACGGGAATATTTGCAAATGTGGGAAAATTTTTGTAACTTTGTGCGCATTTTAATGCGCTGCCATCAACACGCAGTTATTTTGATGTGCCAAACTGGCATCACAAGCACCAGAAAAGAAACAAAACATATATGACAATTACTGAACGTATATCAGGCTTACTAAGCCAAGTAGAGAATCTGAGTGCCGCCAACGCAGAAGAGTTGGAAGCACTTCGTATCAAGTATCTGAGCAAGAAAGGCGAGATTGCCTCGCTGTTCTCCGAGTTCCGCGACGTACCTAACGAGCAGAAGAAAGAACTCGGTGCACAACTCAACGCCCTCAAGGACAAAGCTGCCGAGAAGATGGCGCAACTCAAGGAGCAGTTTGAGCAAGCCGCCGCCGTACAGGAGCGCCCTGACCTGACGCGTACGCCCGATCCCATCGCTCTCGGCACGCGTCATCCGCTCTCACTCGTCCGCGAGGAGATCATCGACATCTTCTCCCGTATAGGATTTGTCGTAGCTGACGGACCGGAAGTCGAGGACGATCAACACGTGTTCGGCATGCTGAACTTCGCGCCCGAACACCCGGCACGCGACATGCAAGATACCTTCTTTATCGAGAAAGAGCAAGGCGTGCAGAAACCCACAGACATTCTTCTGCGCACGCACACATCCAGCGTACAAACCCGCGTGATGACTCAGCAGAAACCGCCGATCCGCGTACTCTGCCCGGGACGTGTGTATCGCAACGAAGCCATCAGCGCACGTGCACAC
>CADBAZ010000114.1 GCA_902792835.1 uncultured Bacteroidales bacterium | reverse complement strand
TCCTCAATCGTGATACTCTCGTAACTCAACTTGCAGGAGTCCGGCAGGTTGACCAACACATGCAATACACAGGTGTTTTCCCGCGGCTCGTTGGTTTTGCAACTTGCCAACAACAATGGCAACACGCAGAATGCTAAGAATAATCTTTCTACTTTCATTTTATATTGTTACATTAATTTCCATGCCGAAATACGGGCTGGCACTACGGTGAATACGGATGCCGTCCACCTCGTAGTCGGGCAAATAATCCAATAATTTATTCACGTACAACGCCACCGTGGCGAACTTGGTTACGGTCTTTTGTACGCGCAGGTTGAGGTATCCCGCGAAGGGTACAACCTTGCGTCGGAACACATCCTCGTTATACTTGAACGTCAGCCACTGGAGCACAGGATCGCTCTTGGCGGCATCGTCGTAGGGGTGCAGCAGACCGTCGTCGGCACTCATATAGGCTGTCGGCACGCCGTTCTTGTAGAGCGTTTGCGTAGCAGTGAACCAACTGAGCTCGAAGGTTGCGCTGACGGTCAGACCGATCTTCTTGAGATAGACATCGGCGATGATGTTCGTATTCATATTCTCGCGGATTGTGCCGTCGTTCCATTCGTACAGACCGATATATTTGTCCTTAACCGCCAGATCGCCGATGGTTTGCGTGAGCTTGTCGGTGGAGTACATAGCAAGACTGTTGCTGTACTCGGTGCGCAGCCATGCGCCGTTGACGGTGAATCGCGTGCAGATCGCCTTGATACGCGGACTCTGATACTGCCACTCAACGCCCTGTTTCTTGATACTACTACCGTTGGTGGTGACAGGGTAAAGCAGGAGCTTGGTGTATTCGCTGCTCGTGCCGTCCGCGCTGTAAATCGGATAGGTGTATGCCACGCACTCCCGCCATGTGCGAAATCCGTCACGCATGCGCTCCTCGAAGTACGTGACGCTGAACTTATGCTTGCTAATATCGCCGCCGAAGCGCACTTCCCACTTGTGGTTGCGCGCGGGAGTAAGAGCGGTGTTCGTCGGGTCGATGAGGTGGGTGTGGATATTGATGCTCGTTGCTCCGACGATGAGGGCTTGGTCGGAGGCTTTGAGATCCTCGTAGAGCATGTTCGGGTAGAGCTGGAGCAGGGTAGGCATCTTTGTTTGGATACCGTACGCGCCGGTGAGATTGAGTTCGCCACCTTTGACGGGCAACTTAAAGCACACGTTCACACGCGGGTCGAGGTAACACTTGCCGTGCATAGTGTAACTCTTATCTAACCCCAGCAGCGACGTGCCGCGCAGACCGATGCCGAGGTCGAAAGACGGGGCTTTCTGCTTTCCACCCAAAGGAATATGTATGTCATCCTGGATGTACCACGCGAGTTGGTTGGTGGCGGGTATATCGTAGTAGGCACGGGGACGCAGGTTGGTGCTGTAGTTGAGCGGGCGCTTGAGGTCATAGACCTGTCCGCGACCGAAGTTCTTGTCGTACTTCCACTCGATACCGGCATCCGCCTTGTGGCTGATCATCCATGTGTTGAAGGTGAACGAGGCTTTCGGTCGGATATAGACGTTGAGCGGTCGGCCTTCGACGCGGTGGTTGGCTACGTACTGCGGCGGTAGGAGTTCGGCATCGGTGTTGCCTTCGGTCATATTGTCCAGAATAGGCTGCACGGGCGTGGTGAGTTGGATGAACCGCGTCTGACTGATCGTACTGATCTCGCCGGAGATGTTCGCCAGCAGCGATGCCGCCCACCACTCCTGATGTTTATTGCTCCAGTTCAGGGTGTTGTTCAGACCTATCTTGTGCAGCTCACTGCGGTAAGAGTCTTCCTTGTTGAGGTGGATATCGGGATCGTTTTTGTCCGTGTCGATATTGCCGGAGTAGTCGGCGTTGGATTGCAGACGGATATTATGCTCGCCCACCGACCAGCGTTGTTGCAATCGCAGCGAGGCGTTGATGCGTCGGTAGTTCTCCAGCGTGTTCGTCGGATCGTTCTTCGCGCTGAGGTAGTCGATGCCGGCGTAGAGGATGGTGGTGTTGTCGTTCCAGCCTACGCCTTTGCCCACGTACGCCAGTTTGCTGAATCCGTCGGCTTTGAAGCGCGCTTTCCACGGTGTGGGTTTGATACTGCGCTCGATCTTCACCACACCCGATGTGACGTCGCCGTACTCGGCATTGGCAATGCCTCGGATGATCTCGACTTTCTCGATATCATCGGTGGAGATGGTACGCATATCTACACCTTTGTTTACCGTCTGACGGGCTGCATCCTGCGTGCTTCCGCCTTGTACGTACTGCATGTTGGCATCGGTGGAAACAGGCGCGCCGTCGATGACGAAGCTTGTGCCGAGTGAGCCGGTAGCGTAGTTATCGTCGCTACTGCCGTCGCCGGCTTCACGCAGGTGGATGGTGTTGCTGTTGGTGAGTTTGGGGTCTTTGATAGACGCACCCGGCAGCAGGTTGGTCAGATCGGTGAACGTCGAGGGCTGCAAGTGCTGCATAGCCTCTTTGTTGATAACGCTGGCACTACTGCGACCGGTGGCTTCCTCGGCAGTGACTACCACCTCCTGAATGGTAAACATCCGGTCGATGCTGTCGAGCAAGGCTTGCTGGGCACTATCCAACGCCAACGAATCAGGCCGCACGGCGTGCGCCTGAAAACTGAAAACTGACAGCTGAATGCTGAGAACTATGAGCCCCATTACTCGTTTCACGCTGCAAAGATACTGCTTTTTTTTGACATTTGCAATACCTATTTGTGGCTATTTTGCATTTTTCTCTTGCAAATATGCTTTTTTTTTTGTAATTTTGCAGTCAGTTTACTAAATTTGCAAAAAATAGCAAATGAGAAAATGACTAAATGTGAAAATGAGAAAATGAATACATCTGAAAATGACGTGATGATTGAGTACGATCATGTGACGCACTATTACGGCAAGCGGCTGATATACGAAGACTTGTCGTTCACGGTGCCACGCGGTCGGATCTTAGGTTTGCTGGGCAAGAACGGCACGGGCAAAACCACGACCATCAATATCCTCTCGGGCTTCATCCAGCCGCACGCGGGCAGTTGCCGGTTGCTCGGCTACGACACCCGCACGATGCCGGCTCGTGAACGTGCTCGCATAGGTCTGTTGTTAGAGGGGCACGTACAGTATCCGTTTATGACCATCGCGCAGATTGAGCGGTTCTATGCGCCGTTCTTCCCGAAGTGGAACAAAGACGTCTATTACGAGCTGATGCGGCTGCTGAAGGTCAAAGACTACCAGCTGCTCAGCCAGATGTCCAACGGTCAGCGCAGTCAGGTGGCATTGGGACTGCTGATGGCGCAAGATCCTGAATTGCTCATCTTGGATGATTTCTCTTTGGGACTTGATCCGGGTTACAGGCGGCTGTTTGTGGAGTACCTGCGTGACTTCTGCAAGCAGGGCGAAAAGACCGTGTTCCTTACTTCGCATATCATCCAAGACCTCGAGCGGCTCGTGGATGACTGCATCATTATGGATTACGGCAAGATCCTCAAGCAATGTCCCGTAGGCGAACTTATCACGCCGGAGAAGACATTGGAAGACACATTTATTGACTTAACCGGAAAGTATTAATATGATTAAATCAATCTTTTATAAAGAATGGCTCAAGCTGCGGCTGTTTTGGTGCTTGGCAGTGGTTGTGCATATAGGACTGATTGCGTATCTGCTCCTCTCGCTTCGCTCCACGCTGTTGGCATCGGGCGTCGTAGAGACTTGGGCAACGATGATCGGTAGAGATGTGCTGATGGTCAATCAATTGATGTACCTGCCGCTGGTTACGGGCGTGGTGTTGGCGCTCTGCCAATGGCTGCCGGAGATGCAGATCAAACGTATTCGTCTGACGCTGCACCTGCCGATTGATTACACTGCAAGTATCGGCACAATGCTGTTGTGCAGTATATGTGGACTGACTCTGCTGTTTGCCGTGGATGCCGCGGTGCTCGCCATCGTTGAACAAATGTGGCTACCCCGCGAACTCGTTTGGCGGACATTCTTGACTTGTCTTCCTTGGTTTATCGGGGGTGTAGTAGGGTTTACTTGCACCAGTTGGTGTCTGCTTGAGCCGCAATGGAAGATCCGTTGTGTGGATATATTGATCGGCGCACCGATGGTGGCATTGTGTTTTCTCACCGCTCAGCCGGCTTGCTATGTGAAGATGTTCCCGTGGCTGCTGCTGGTGCTTGTAGCCACCGCCTGCCTGCCATTCTATTCAGTCTATCGCTTTAAACTCGGAAAACAATGAGTCGGATGCCCCCGACAGGGCGCCCTGCCATGCGGAACAATATTTAATACCAAAGTTATGCAAAAGATTTCTCATCTAAAATATGTAATCATCGCCCTTGCGGTAATAGTGGCGGCCTGGCTGCTGCCGGCGTTGTACGATCTTGTGTTCCCGCGCACCGACCGAATGCCGTTTGTGGTCTATTCGTGTTTGGACAGCACATTCATCCGCTTTGAGAGCACGGGCAAGCAGGTACGTTATGTCGATTTCCGCGGACAGGAGTTCACCAAGGCGGAAGCCGACAGTTTGCTGCCGTTGTTTGCGTTCCGGCAGTTGGTAGCCGAAGGCAGGTTGCCGGACAGCCTGTTCGGCGTCGAACTCACCCCGAAGAAGATTCAGCAGAATGCTTTCCACTTCAAGACCTCACCCAAGCAATTGAACAAACCCGCCGTGGGCTTATATACCATGCTGGAGTCGGCATCCGGAAGAGTCGATCTGCAACTACCGCCCGATGTGTTCCGGCTGACGAAAGACGGGTTGGAGTTCATTGATTGCGAGACGAATACGGTCAGCAAAGCCAAATCCCTGAGTTTCTCGCGCGAACTCGTCAAGCATGGCTTCACGTTTCCGGTTCAACTCATCTGGGGCAACGGCTCTACGCGCAAGGATTATGATAACGGATTCCTACTCACCGATTCGGGTAACCGGCTCTTCCAACTCAAGATGGTGAAAGGTGCACCGTGGGTGAGAGAAATAAAGGTGAACGGTGAAGGGTTAACGGTGAACGGCAAATGGATTCAGTTGTTTACGATCGAACCGGC
>CADBAZ010000113.1 GCA_902792835.1 uncultured Bacteroidales bacterium | reverse complement strand
ACGATACTGCCTGTTGCTTATTGGAAACTATTTGAAAAATCTACCCGCAAATATGAAAAATAGTCAAAAGTCAATAGTCGAAAGTCGAAAGCAATGGTTACTCCTTGCTCTCTGCACAATAGTTATACTGCCTCTACAGGCGCAAGTTCTGACGCTCGACTCCTGCCTGAGCAGTGCACGTCAGCATAACTGCACGATCCGCTCTGCGGCACTGGAGGTAGCTGTTTCGCAAGAGTTGAAGAAACAGATGTTGTGGAAATATTTCCCGCAGGTATCGCTGCAAGGTTTTGCTTTCGGAGCAGCCCAACCCATTATAGATATTGACGCATCGCAAACCTCCATGGGCGGCGGATTAGGTACGTTCTTGTCGGACGTGGTTAACGCCATCACCACCGGTTTGGGTGACTCCATTGACACGGACATCAAGCTGGTTCGTTGGGGAGTGAGTGCCCAAGCGCAGGCTGTCCAGCCCGTATTTTGGGGCGGCCAGATCGTTACGGCGAACAAACTCGCCAAACTCGGCATCGATGCCTCGCGACTCAAGCAGGAAGTCAGCGAACGTGACGTGCTGCAAGAGGTGGCTGACACCTACTGGCTGATTGCAGGACTGATGACTAAGCGACAGACAGTAGAGAAAGTGGTTAGTCTGCTCGATACGATACAGAGCGTAGCCGAGGTAGCGTACAACAACGGCTTGGTGACCAGCAATGACCTATTGAGAGTGCAGCTCAAGCAGAACGAGATGAAGACTAAGTCGCTGCAACTGGAGAACGGCATACAACTCGCCTCGCGGCTGCTGTGTCACATCATCGGGCAGCCGTACGATCACGAACTGGTGCTCGAGCCGCTGCCTGAAGAGGCGATAACCGCTCTGGCAGAACAACCCGATGAGATACGTGTCAGCCAGCGACCGGAGATACAGCTGCTCGATATGAACATCAAGTACAACCAACTCAACCGACGCCTCACGCTCGGCGAGTCGTTGCCGCATGTCGGTGTAGGTATCACAGGCGGTTACAGTAACTTCTTCAACCGGGATAAATGGAATGCGATAGCCTTCTTGAGCGTGTCTGTACCTCTCACCGGCTGGGGCGAAACGGCACACAAGCTCAAGCAACATGACTTGCGGATACAGCAGGCTGAACTGATGCAACAGGATCTGGGTGAGAAGATGGCATTGCAGAACCGTCAGATCTACGACCAACTTATCGAATCGATCAAACTGATGGAACAACATCGCTCTCGTTGATGAACTACGAGGCAGGTGTGGGTACAATGACCGAACTGATGGAATCGGAGGCGTTGCTCCTGCAAGCCGAGAATGCGTACACCGACGCGCGCATCACCTATCTGTCAGCGCAGCGGAAGTTCGCGGAGTACAACAAGTAGCCGAGCTGGCAGCCATACATGGCTGCTACATAGTGCTAAGATAGCAGCCAAGCTTGGCTGCTATCTTGTTATTGAATGTGGAGGTATTTGTGCGTCTGTAGCGACAACCGCCACTCGGGGTGCTTGAGGATGTACGCTACGACCTCATCGGTATTCGCGCACGAGCAGGGTTGCAAGTAGTAGTGCTTGGCTTCAATCGTTTGCCGCCATGTATCCAACAGACTCTGAGTTTCCGGTGTAAGAACGATTTTGACCTCGTCAGCCTTGGTCAGCACAACGGTGCTGCCGGCTTTGGGCGAAACGGTTACCCAATTGATGGTATCGGGTATAGAGTGTGTGCCGTTGGTTTCGATGGCAACGCTCTGTCCGTGGCCGTGTAGCAGACGGATGAGCGGTTCGTCCACTTGCAGCGAGGGCTCGCCGCCGGTAAGAACAATCAAAGTATCGGGATTCGTGCTATACGCAAACACACGCTCGGCTATCTGCTCGGCACTCATCGGTTCGCCATGGGTAAAATCTGTATCGCAGAACGGACAGCGCAAGTTACATCCGGCAAAACGCACAAACACTGCCGCCCGCCCCGTGTTGAACCCCTCACCTTGCAGGGAGTAGAATATTTCGTTGACGCGATACATTACTAAAATACTAGAATCCTAGGCCACTAGACACTAGGCTCCTAGTCTTTCTCATAAATAGCAATATTCCCTTCGCTTTCCTGTGCGCTGACCTTGTAGCAGTTCTCCACATGATCACAAATCCAGCGGGCTATGTTCTCCGCCGAGGGATTGACGTCGAGTACATCGTTGATATACTTGTGGTCGAAAGTGTCTTTCACCACACGTTTGATGTGCGTAAAGTCTGTCACCATTCCGTCGCTATTGAGTTCTTTGGCTTTGCAATAAACGGTGATAACCCAGTTATGTCCGTGCAGCTGCTCGCACTTGCTCTCGTAACTGAGATTCAGGTTGTGTGCGGCTGAGATCGTTAGAGTCTTTTGGATGTAGTACATATTGAGTTGAGCGTTATGTGTTGAGAGTTGGGTTAGAACAGGAAACCCATCTTTACGTAGAAGTTAGCCAACTTTTGGTTGTCTTGTCTGTCAATCGGCATTCCCCAGTCAGCAGAGAGTACGAAGTTCTCGTTCATACCGATCTTCAGTCCTATACCGGCAGTCATGTGCGGACGATAGACATCCTTCGGGTCGGTAGTAAAGTAGTCGGAGTAGTTCTCACCGCTGGCTGCCACACTCTCTTGCAAGGTGGTGTAGGTGCCGTTGGTGTGCAGTTGCACGAGGTCGTCGAGATTGTACGGCTGGGTGATGATACCGAGGTCGAAGAACGGGTTCAGGCCCACGAAGAAGTGCTGGCGACCGATGTCGAAGTTCACAATGCGGAAACGGAACTCGATATTTGCGAACGCAAAGCCGTTAGCAAGAATGCGGTTAGCCATCATACCGCGCACGGAGTTACCGCCGCCTAATCCTTCGTAGTACACGCGCTGGATGAACAATGTGTTCATATAGTTGTTCATGTAGAACGGCGAACGTCCGGCGATGAGGTTCTGTATGCCAAGGCGATAAGCGAACGTGATGCGGTCAATGCCGTTCTTGTCCTTGAAGCAGGGCACGTAGTGACGGAACGTGAAGTTCAGTTGCAGGTGGTTGTAGCCGGCAGCGGCTTGTTGTCCGTAAGCGGCATTGAAGGCAGCCGAGTAGGTAAAGAACAAGTCCGTGTAGATACCTCGGTTCGGACCTTGACGTTTGTCGCGGGTGTCGAAGGTTATACCTCCGCGCAGATAAGGATGCCAGCCGCCTTTCTTCTCTTCATTGCCGATCAATCCCCAAGTCTTATATTTGTCGTACAGCAGTTCTTCGTCCGGTCTGAGTGCTTTCTGCTCCCAGTTTTGTTTGGCGGGATCGTATTCGTTTTTGCCATTGAGCATTTTGATGTCGCAGTCGTCAATCAAGTAACCCAACACGCCTAAACCGGCGTTCCACTTGAGGTCTTTGTATATCGTACCCTCTATATCGCCAGCCACGCGGATCAAGTCACGTTTATACTTATAGAACACGCGCGTGCGATACTCGGTATATTCGGGGTGATCAACGACATATTGAGGATCACTTGCTTTCTTACTCCAGTTATGCCAATTGTAGTTGTACTTGGACTGAAAGCCGTTGAATCCGTAGAAGTCGCACATGGCGTCCGGCAGGTACGTCGCATCGAGCGTCAGGCGATAACCCGGAATGAGGTACTTCGAGTCGTAGTTGAAGCGGAAGATACCGTGGTGTTTAGTCGTATAAGCAGCTTCTATATACAGCGAGTGGATGTACTCGGGATACTGCGAGCCGTCGCCGTAGTAATAGATGTTCGACAGCACACCGCCTTGAAAACCGTAGTCAGCGTCGTATGCAACGGACGGCAAGATACCGAAGTTCCAACCTGTCTTGATTTTTCTTCCGAGGGAGTCAACTTCTTGCGGTTTGGGTTGACGCTTGGCGAGCAGGGTAAGCGGCATTAGTGCCACTAAACAAAGTAGTAGATATTTTTTCATTGTTGTGATTGATTTCATTTTTTCGATATTTCGATAAATCGATATGTCGATATTTCGAGGATTACGGAAGAATAAAGGCAATCGCCACGCCGAGATAGGTGCCGATAGCATAGCCTACAAGACCGATGACGATACCCGAGATAAGCACTTTCTTGTTCTTCATAGCGCCTACTACCGGCGGCACGAACGGAGGCGAGCAGAGCAGTGCTATCTGGCTCACGCAGAACAGGTCACCACTGACCTTCATAATCCGGCATAGCAGCAAGTGCAGTCCCGCAGCCACAATCATTACCCACGCTACGAACAGACCGATCATCAGCGATCCGCCGTTTACGCTGTGGATGTCGAACAACGAAGCAACAATGACGGAGAATATCAGGATGAAGAACATTCCCAACTCAAAGGTCTTGGGCAGTTCACGCACTTTCTTGAAGAACGACGCGATAATCGAAAGCGTGGTGATCGTCAGGATAACTACCAGTTCGTTGAGCGTGCCGGTGATCAGCAGCGCTAACCCTGCGCCAATAGCGAGGAAAAGTACACTCAGTCCCAGACCGGCGAACATGCCGCCGACGTTCTTCTTGTCAAACATCCCGCGATAGTTCTCAACATCCTTTGTTTCTACGTTATCGTCGGTGCGCCCTTTGCGCGTTACATCGTCGTAGGGCAAGATCTTGCGGAACACCTTGTAGCCGCCGCCGATGATAAAGAAGATATATGGTGTGGTCAGTACCATCTCAAACGCCAGCACAATAGCCATGATCGTCTTATCCACGCCAAGCGATGCACCCAGTGCATTGAAGTTCATCGTGCCGCCGGTGTAGATACCCGTCATCATGGCGGCAACCTTGTTGAACTCCGGCACGTCGGGTGTGTGGAAGATAAAGTAACCGCTGATCACAGCCACCAGCACGGCACCTATACCGCCGACCAGCGACCAGATGGTTTTCGGCAACGCTTTCGTCCAGAGCTTGAAGTCGCAGTTGAACAACATAAGCGGAATAGCCAAAGGCACCGTCACCGACATAATCGTGGATTGCAACTTGCCAAAACTCAATGCAGCGGCTGTCCCCGGCTCAAAATGCACAAAACCCGTCAGGGCAAAGATGATACCTACGGCATAAGCAGCCACAACGGTACCGATCTTCTGCATCCAAGTACAGCGTTTGAAACACTCGATAATCACTATCGGTACCAGCACGTACAGTGCAATAATCAGATAAACACGTATCATACTATTGTTAAAATGGTTCTTCGAACGTTAAATAGTTAAAATGGTCGCTACGCGACGTTAGGATTGTCACTCTTCCTCAACTGCCGCACTTGATAGACGTATTCCTGCAGGAAGATCCAGAACGGCATCGTAATGAACAGGTTCAGCGGCATGATCAGCACCTGCCATACATACTGCACAGAGTTGTGGAAAGCGGGATCCTTCACTTTCCAGCGGATGAGCAGCCACATAGCCCACAGCGGGATAGTAACAATTGCGCTGACGAGGAATAGCGGCGAGAGCAGTACAAGGATGATAAACAGCAGCCAGTGCGGAATCCTGTGTTGCGGGAACCTGTTGAACGGTGCAGGAGGATTAGCCTGCAGTTTGGCGAAATTCTCTTCGTAGTGCTCGTCATCGGGCACCCACATAATCTGTTCACGCATTCGCTGCGTCAACTCTTCGCGCAGAGCTAGGATGAGTTGCGGACGGTTAACCTCTTCACCGTCTTTGGTGTGCTGCTGCTTGTACTCCTTGACGAACTCCGTGACATTGATCGGCTTACCGATATTCACGGTCAAGCTATTCCACAGGTGGTAGTAATCACCATACTCCAGCCCGACAGGAACGATATAGATAGGTTTCTCTTTACCGAATTCGTCATTCGCACGCAATGCTATACGGAAGATTCCTTTGCCCAATGGTAAGAGCGAATGCATCGGTCGATGCCTTCCCTCCGGCAGGATGCAGAACGGAATGCCGTCATGTAATGTATCAATGGCTTTGTTCTCCGTGTCGTCGTTATGCAGCACTTCGCTTGCTCCGTCGCGCATACGACGTATAGGCATAATTTTCAGCCAACGCAGCAGCCTGGCCTGCTTGGGATCACGGAAGATATCCGCACGGGCAACAAACACCTTCTGCCTGCGGTCAATACCCAATATCGCCATCGCATCACACAAAGCGTTTGTATGATTAGGCGCAAAAATAACAGCTCCATCCGTAGGGATGTTCTCGCGACCTATGTAATGTATTTCACGGTACGAACGACGAAACATCCAGTCCACGTAGGGGCGGAGAAAAGCGTATAATTTGTTTCTTTCTTGAATCTTTGCCATTACGTATCAATCAACTCGGGCGCAAAGTTACAAAAAATTTTT
>CADBAZ010000112.1 GCA_902792835.1 uncultured Bacteroidales bacterium | reverse complement strand
GCTTTTTGTATGCATAAACGTCAACGCAAGATCATATTGTGCTTTTTAGCCATGCTTCTGTGTGTAACACAGATGTATGCTCAGCGTGTGGTGCGAAACCAGTTGGAGGCAGGTGTACAGGGCGGTATGATGTTCTATGTAGGCGATGCGCACCCGAAGATGTTCCAGGACATCCGCGAGGTGTATGGCGCTGAGGTAGCGTACCTGTTCAACTATCGTTGGTCGCTTATGCTGCAAGGCGTGACAGGGCGCATAGCCGGTCGTACAGCCACGGAGCAGGGACGTCCTGACCCGCAGGGCGAGATATGGACGAACAGGCTGGTGAACATTGATGTTGTGGCGCGGTTTAACTTCCTGCCGTTCGGCGTGACAGACAAGTACGACCTGAAAGTCCGACCGTACACGCCGTACATCTTTGCAGGATTCGGTCTGGCGATGCACGACAACTTCAGCCGATTCACGCCGTACGTGCCGGTAGGTGTAGGATTCCGTTGGGTGTGTTCGCAGCATGTGGGGATGTTCGTGGCGATACAGAACGACATCTGCTTCGGTGATAATCTGGAGACTACACCGGGTTACGACAACATCCACGAGTTGAACGGCTCGAACCCGCTGAACTGCGATCTGATAACGACAATACAGTTTGGCATAGTTTTTGAGTTTGTCAAGGAGAAAAAGATTTGTAAGTTCTGCAAGGAAAGGTGAAAGATTTCACGTTAAAGGGTTAAAAAGTTAAAATGGTTTTGATTTTATCAAAACGTTAAATAAAATAGTAACTAACTACTTAACGTTTTCTCGCAGAGAAAACCATTTTAACCGTTTAACGTTCACGAAGTGAACCATATTAACAAAGATTTATGAGCAAGAAAGACGATATAATCAAAGAGCGGATACCGCGACACATAGCTATCATCATGGATGGTAACGGTCGTTGGGCGAAGAAGCAAGGTTTGGCGCGGATGTTCGGGCACAGGCAGGGTGTGACTACGGTGCACAACATCACCGAAGCCGCAGCGGAGATAGGCATCGAGTACCTGACGCTGTATGCGTTCTCGACAGAGAACTGGAATCGCCCGAAGGAAGAGGTGGATGCGTTGATGGCACTGCTGGTAGATACGATAGCCAAAGAGACGCCGACGCTGATGAAGAACAACGTCAAGTTGCTGACCATAGGCGATGTGGATCGTCTGCCGAAAGCCACGCGCGACAAGTTCCTCGGCTGCATTGAGCAGACGGCAGGTAACACCGGCCTGAACCTTGTGCTGGCACTCTCCTACTCTTCACGTTGGGAGATTATCGAAGCCGCTAAGCGTATAGCCGCCGAAGTGAAAGACGGCAAGATAGCCATCGACGAGATCAACGAAGCCGCGATAAGCGAGCATCTGACCACGCAAGGCATACCCGATCCGGATCTGCTGATACGTACCTCGGGCGAACTGCGCATATCTAACTTCCTGCTCTGGCAGATAGCGTACAGCGAGCTGTACTTCACAGACAAGCTCTGGCCGGAGTTCACAGTGGAAGATCTGTACGAAGCCATCGTTGATTATCAACACCGGGAGAGACGATTCGGCAAAACATCGGAACAAGTAAAGAGTTGAAAAAACTACTCACATATATAACGATTATCCTGCTGATGTGTCAGCCAAAATTGGCTGACGCTCAGGATAGCACGGCGGCACAGGACAGTGCGGCGGTGGCTGCATCGGCTACGGCGACATCGGCTACGGTGAGTGTGCCGAAGATCGAGTACGCCATGACGCGCAAGACCTACGAGATAGCCGGCATCAGCGTGAGCGGTGCACCGAGTTACGAGGACTTTGTGCTGATCGGTTTCTCGGGCTTGGCTGTGGGCGACAAGATTGAGGTGCCCGGTGACCAAATAACGAAATGTATCCGCCGGTTCTGGAAACAAGGACTGTTCTCCGACGTGAAGATTGCCGCAACGAAGATTGAGGGCGACAAGATCTGGCTGGAGATTCAACTCAAGCAACGCCCGCGTGTGAGCGACATCACCTACAACGGATTGAAGAAGAGCGAGAAAGAGGACGTAGAGGTCAAGGTGGGCATCAGCAAAGGCGCACAGATGACGCCAAACCTCGCCGACCGCGCCAAGACCGTCGTGTTGAAATACCTCGCCGAGAAAGGTTTCCACAACGCCGATGTACAAGTGCTGCAGCAGCCCGATCATGACCGCGAGGGGTACGTGAAGGTGCTGGTGAATGTCGATAAGAAAGCCAAGACAAAGGTCGGCAAGATCTACATCACCGGCAACGAGGCACTCAGCCACACGAAGATCAACAAGGCGATGAAGAAGACGAACGACAACAACATCATCAACCTGTTCCGAACGAAGAAGTTCGTCACCGCCGAGTTTGAGAAAGACAAACAATCCGTCATCGAGAAGTACAACGAGTTGGGCTACCGCGATGCGTACATCGTAGCCGACAGCGTCGTACCCAACCCCGAAGACCCAACGCGCGTGGATGTGTATATGACCATCAGCGAGGGCAACAAGTACTATGTCCGCTCGATCAACTGGGTGGGCAACACCGTATATCCGTACGAATATCTGAACGCCGTGTTAGGCATCAAGCCAGGCTCGACATATAACCTCAAGGAGTTGAACAAACGCTTGAACGAGGACGATGATGCCGTCGCCAAACTCTACACCGACCAAGGTTACCTGTTCTTCAACGTTGAGCCGGTGGAGGTGAATGTGGATAACGACTCTATCGACTTTGAGATGCGCATCTACGAAGGTCGTCCGGCGACGATCAACGAAATCAATATAGTAGGTAATACGCGCGTATATGAGCATGTCGTTCGCCGTGAGCTCTACACCAAACCCGGACAACTCTATTCGCAATCGGACATCATGCGTTCGCTGCGTGAGTTGGCGCAGATGGGACACTTCGACCAAGAGAAACTTGTGCCGGATATCCAGCCTAACCCCGAAGAAGGGACAGTGGATATAACCTATCAGTTGGAAACGAAGTCTTCGGATCAGATCGAGTTCTCGCTGGGTTGGGGCGCAACGGGTATCGTGGGTTCTATCGGCTTGAAGTTCACGAACTTCGCTATCCAGAACCTGTTCAACCCGAAGAGTTACCGCATCGTGCCGCAAGGTGAGGGACAGACGTTCAGCATCAATGCCCGTACGAATGGTGTGTATTACACCTCGGCAAGTATATCGTTTATGGAGCCATGGCTCGGCGGCAAGCGACCGAACTCGCTGTCAACGAGCGTATTCTTCGCTTCGCAGACGGGTTACTCCGACCGTTACTATCAGGCGTACAGAAACCTGTACAACTCCTACGCCTACAACTACGCGTACTACGGCAACTCCGACTACTACCAGCAATTGGCGGAGTCGGAAGCCGACCCCGACAAGTATCTGCGCACCTTCGGCGTGAGCGTCGGTTACGGTAAGCGTCTGCGTTGGCCGGATGATTACTTCTCGTTCTACGGCGAGTTGTCGTACCAGGTATATTGGATGAAGGACTGGGCGTATCTGTTGATCTCCAACGGTACAAGCCACAACCTCGCGTTGAACCTGCAACTGTCGCGATCGAGTATCGACAACCCGATCTACACACGCCGCGGTTCGCAGTTCACCCTGGGACTGAAGATCACGCCGCCTTGGTCGCTGTTCAACAAGAAAGACTACTCACAGATGACTACCGACGAGCGGTATCACCTGATCGAATACCACAAGTGGACGTTCAAGGGCAAGATATTCACGCCGCTGACACGTGACTCCAAACTCGTGCTGATGTCGCGCTTTGAGTTCGGTTACCTCGGTCACTACAACAAGTACGCCAAGTCGCCGTTTGAGTCGTACTACATGGGCGGTGACGGTATGAGTTCGTACTCATCGTACGCAACGGATTATATCTCGATGCGTGGTTACTCATCCGGTTCACTTACGCCGTACGACCCGCAGACGGGACGAAACATGGGCTACGTGTATAACAAATTCACCCTGGAGCTCCGCTACCCTATCTCGCTCGAACAGAACGCCACGATCTGGGCACTCGGATTCCTCGAGGCGGGTAACTGCTTTGCAGACATCAAGGATTACAACCCGTTCAACCTGAAACGTTCAGCCGGTGTGGGTGTGCGCGTGTTCCTGCCGATGTTCGGATTGCTCGGTATAGACTGGGGCTGGGGCTTCGACCAGATCAACGGCAGCGACCAGTACGGCAAAAGCCAATTCCACTTCGTGCTCGGACAGGAATTATAGCATTTAATAGAACACGGAAAAACACGGAAAAGCACGGATTACAATGAACTCCGTGAAAATCCGTGAAAGTCCGTGTAGAAAAGATAAAAAAAATGAAGAAAATATTTGCACTGATTATTAGCGCGTTATGCGCAATTGGCGGCATGCAGGCGAAAGATAATTCCGTCGCTTACGTCGATATGGCATACATTTTGAAGAATTTACCACAGTACGAGACTGCAAACGAGCAACTGACGATGATAGCCAAGCGTTGGCAAAAGGAGATTGACGCTCTGGAGCAGGAAGTGCGCGTGTTGACCACGAACTACCAGACCGAGCAGATCTTCCTGTCCGAAGACATGCGTCACCGCCGCGAGGAAGAGATACTTGCCAAGGAACAAGAGAGCATCGAACTCAAGCGCAAATACTTCGGCGAGTCGGGCGAACTGGTCAAGAAACGCGAAGCACTGCTCAAGCCGATACAGGACGAGATATATGCCGCCATTCAGGAGCTCGCCAACGAGAAGCATATAGATGTCATCAAAGACCGCTCGTCTGATCCAGGGTTGCTGTATATGTCGTCGAAACTCGACTACTCGGATCAGTTGCTGCAAAAATTGGGGGCAAAATAACAGCTGCCGACCAATCTTGGGCGGCATAAAAAGAAAACAAACAAAACAACGAATATGAAAAAGATTGTAATGATTATTGCGGTTCTGGCTTTGACGCTGACCGCCAATGCACAGAAGTTCGGCTATGTAAACACGCAGGAGTTATTCATGCTAATGCCTGAACTTAAAGACGTTCAGGCTCGTATGGACAGCTTGAACAAGCAATACGAAAACCTGCTGATGAACATGCAGGAAGAATATCAGAAGAAACTCCAGGACTACCAGCAGAAGCAGAGCACCATGCCCGAGGCTATGCGTCAGATTCAGGAGGAAGAGTTGTACTCGATGCAGCAGCGTCTGCAAACAACCTATCAGACGGCACAACAAGACGTTGAGCAGAAACGTGGCGAGTACCTCAA
>CADBAZ010000111.1 GCA_902792835.1 uncultured Bacteroidales bacterium | reverse complement strand
CTGTACTGGATATCGTTCCCGTTTGATGTGAACCTGAGCGATGTATTCGGTTTCGGTACGTACGGCACGGACTGGATAATTCAGGAGTACGATGGAGCAGAGCGCGCTGCAAAAGGCTACTGGGCTGACAGCGAGGGATTCTGGAAATATATCACCAACCGTCGCGGTGTTGTTCTGGAAGCCGGCAAGGGCTACGTACTTGCTCTTGATCTCGATCGGATGAAAGACAACAACACCTCATTCTGGGCGAACAATATTGAGCAAGTGGAACTCTTCTTCCCGTCTGCAGAAGAGGTAAAGAACATTGAGGCTACTGATACAGAAATAACCGTTGACAGCCACGCGTGCACCATCACTCCTCGTCCGGGACAGACTGATGACCGCACCAAGAAAGACAGCCACTGGAACATTATCGGCGTGCCGAGTTACGCGAACTACGGTTCGACGCTGAAGGACGGCAGCGGCAACACGGTTACTTGGAACGACAATCCAGAGACAAAAGACCTGCCGTTCTTGTACGAGTGGAATACGGTGGACAACACATACTCCGTTCAGAGCGGAACAACCTATCCGTTCAAAGCGATGCACGCATATATGGTTCAGTACTCCGGCAAGTTGAAGTGGACACTGGCGAGTGCAACGCCGGTAAGTGCTCCGGCTCGTGTGCCCAGTGCAGCACAGAACATAGAGTTCCGCATGGAGTTGCAGCACAACAGCCAGGCTGTTGATCAGACGTTCTTGCGTATGACCAACGATGAGGAGATTAGTGCTAATTTCGACTTCAACTACGATCTGAGTAAGCAGATGAACAGCGGCAAAGCGAACATCTACACAATGGTTGAAGGCTATATTCAGACAGCAGGTAACTGTCTGCCGATGAGCGAGCAGACGACGGTTGTGCCTGTAGGTGTGAAGATTGCCACCGACGGCGATTACACCTTTGCTATCCCCGAAGGCACGGAAGGCGTAGGCGTAACGCTGATTGACAAGGAGACAGGCATTCGCACCAGCCTCAGCGCGTTGGCATATACCGTTTCGCTGGAGGCAGGTACGTACAACGAGCGCTTCGTATTGGAGATTTCGCCGATACAGCATATTGCAACGGAATTGGAGACATCAGATATCGAAGATCAGAAATCAGATGTGCGAAAGCTACTGATAGACGGATTGCTGTACATTGTACGCGATGGTAAGGTATATGACGCACGCGGTGCGCGCATCGAATAATTTATGGTTAGAAAGGATTATTAACTACTAATAAGGAGGAAATGATTATGAAGACCATGAACACAAAATCGATGATACTGACCATCTGCGCACTGATGCTTTGTTTGCAAGCAAGTGCTGAATTTACTATGTTGGAAATGCAGTCCACCTCTGCTATGCAGGGTACAGGAAGCATTCATAAGCCCAAAATTACTGCCATAAATGCGCCACAAGTGCAATTATCCTATCTGCAGATGCAATCAACGTCCATCATGATGGAAACGGGAGAGATACCTACTCCATTCTCGGACTTAGAAGAGGACGAAAACAAAGTTATAGTGCGTCGAGGATTTATCAATCCAAGCAATCCGGGTGATCAATCCGACGAGTACCCTGTCGGACTAAAGAATAATAAACAAACATTAAATATCTTATGAAACAAAAAACATTACACTACCTGATTGTTCTTGCGATAGCGGGAATAAGTATGGCAGGCTGTAAGCACGATGTAGATTTCAAGAACCTCACACTGGACAGTGAGGTGAACGTGCTACTCAACAACCTGCCGATAGGTGAGATGAGTGCTACATTCAACGATTTGATCGGTTTGGTGGACGCAAAGAACACCACTATAGCCCCCGACGAGGACGGTGTGTTGGTGCTCACGATGGATGAGAAGTACAAACGCGACTTCCACACGATTGATCTGAAAGATTATCTGGGCGAAATCAACTCCGTGACGTACCTGCAAAAGGTGATGCCGGAGCTGGTGTTTATCCCTGCCGGCACATCGATGCGAGTGGAGTTCCCGATGACCATCACATTCAGCGGCGTGAACGACAATATGTCGGACGAACGTTTGGATAGCATGGTTATCGATGATGCCAAGTTCACCACACGCATCAGCAGCGAGAACCTGACCATCAGCGACAGCGAGATCGAGAAAGTGACGCTGCGCCTTGGTGACCAGTTCCGTCGCGCCAAAGGCTTGGAGAAAGTTCTGGATAACTTCCACCTGGACAGCGATGTGGCTGTGAACATCGACGATTTCACGCTTGTGCTGATGAAAGACGAGAAGCAAGAACCGGGCAACGACAATGTGATGAACACTGCAACCATTACATTTGTGGTGGACATCAAGACGCAGAACAACGTAGTGGTGGCAGCTAACTCCGGTTTCCGCTTCAACTTCAAAGTGGAGTTTATGGACTACAGCGCATTGTACGGATTCTTTGAAGCCGGCAAACAGACCCGCGACATCAATACGATACCTACGCCGCTGAAGTTCTCGGAGACCGACACGATGATCCTGCCCGTCAAGGAGCCAAAGATCGAAATGATGTTCACCTACGGCATGTCGATGCCGCTGAACGTGCGCATCAACTACATCAAGGCTGTTCGTCCGGAAAGTTCGGCTGAACACGCTGTATATGCAACATGGGGTGGCAGCACAAGTACTCTTCAGCCTCTGAACACCGTTATCCCCGTTGACGCTCCGCTGGATATGATGGTCAAGGACAGTAGTATCATGCTCAACCAAGAGTCGCAAAATGGCGCTATCGACCGGTTCTTTGCCGACCAGGTGGATTCGTTGGGCTACGACTACAAGCTCGAGGTTGACCGCAATCGCGAAGTTTTCGGCAAGGTGATGAAACAATTCCGTCTGACCAAGAACACGGACTTCTACATGCAGTTCCGCTTCACGATGCCGTTTAAGTTCAATCCGGGCCTGAAGGTAACGTACGCCGACACGATTAAAGACGTTAATCTGCAGCGCGCATCGCTGGATTCGCTGGCTGCCATGACCGACAGTATCATCCAGAAGATCAACAAAGCCGACTTGCAGTTGTACCTGACGTTCACAAACAATATCCCTCTGGATCTGCTGGTGGATGTTCAGTTCCTTGATGAGAAGGGCAAAGAGTTGAATCTGCCGCAACTGCACGACATCACAATAGATGCTGCGACCAAGAGCGGCAGTGTGATTACTCCGTCAGAGGCGCTTAAGACCATTGGCATCACAGAGGCTGATTTCGATGAAGTGGCTAAGACGCGTAACGTACGCATCAAAGCACGCATCAGCGACGAGAAAAAGGTGGGCACCGCATTCCTCTCCGACCAGAAGTTGATCATCAAAGCCGGCGTATCCGGTGATGTCAAGGCGCTGCTGCATTATAAACTTACACAGGATAACAAATAATAGGAGGACAAGACAATGAAACAGATATTTCGTTCGATAGCAATAGCTGTTGCCCTCCTGACGGGCATAACGATGAGTGCGCAAGAGGTGAACACGCTTTACTTCTTGGAGAACGCTCCTATGCGCACGCAATTCAACCCCGCACTGATGCCGGTTAGCAGCGGATATATCATCTTCTCGCCGCTGGGTTACACCAGTCTGTGGGCAGGTAACAACTCGCTGACGATGGCGGATGTCATCTACAACAAAAACGGTCAGACCATCACTGCGCTGAATGCCGGCGAGACGGAGCGGTTCCTGAACCGACTGCACCGGAACACACTGGTGAGCGTTGACATGACGACAACGATCCTCGGCTTCGGTGCACGCACCAAGAAAGGCGGTTACTTCCACGGAGGAATCTTCCTTCGCGCAGATGTCGGAGTGAATGTACCGAAGAGCCTGTTCAAAGCCTTTATCACACCGGAAGGTATAGGTCTGGACATGAGAGACGGGCTGAAGATCTCCGGATTGAATGCCAATGCGCAAGCGTACGTGGAAGTAGCAGGTGGTTACACGCGTCCGCTGAACGATCAATGGACTTTAGGCGGAAAACTGAAGTTCCTGTTGGGCTACGCCAACATCAACATGCGCGTGAATGAACTGACTCTTACTCCCGGCGCCAACCCGGGTGACAAGGCGCAACTGGATATGAAAGGCGAGATGCATGCAGCCACTCCGGGTGGCATTGACCCGACAGGTATTCTGCCTAAGAACGGTGAAGGGTTCTTTGAGAACATCGGCGACCGTGTGAAAAACATGTTCTCGTCGATCAACGGCAACTACGCCAGCCTTGCCAAGCCGGCTGGCTACGGTGCTGCTATTGACTTCGGTTTCACGTACAAGCCTATCAAATACGTTCAGATAGCCGCAGCGATCAATGATCTCGGCTTCATCTACTGGGCGAACGGCGTGAACGGCACAATCGGCGCAAGCACTCCGTTTGACGGTGTCGGCACTGTGGAAGTGCACACCACCAAGGACGGCAAGATTGACACAGAGGACATGAGCAAACAGATCAGCAATCACATGCAAGGCTACCTTGATGCCATCAAGGCAGAAGGAGCCGGCGGCGGTTATGCACGCATGACGCGCGCACATCTGAATGTGAGCGTTGACGGAATGTTCTGGGAGAACCGCGTAGGTTTAGGCATATTGTCGCAAACCAAGCTGTATAATAATAAGGTATATGAAGAGTTGACCTTGGGCGGATTCTTCCGACCGGTTAACTGGTTCAACCTTGCGGTAAGTTACTCGCTGATCAACGGTAAAGGCGGCACACTGGGCGCAGCATTAGGTTTTGCGCCCTACGACGGAATCATGCTGACCCTGGCTACGGACTATATCCCTTGCCACTACGCCGACATGAGCCAGCTGACAAACAGCTCTTCGAAGCAATACTACCTGCCCTACAAGAGCCCGGGCGTAAACGTAGCCTTTGGCTTTGCTATCGTTTGGGGAACGAACAAGAAGCGTGACTCCGACAAGGACGGTGTGCTCGACAACCTCGACATGTGTCCGAAGACTCCGCGCAACGTGCGTGTGGATGCGTTTGGCTGTCCTGTTGACGCCGACAGCGACGGAGTGCCCGACTATCTTGACGAGTGCCCGAACACGCCGGCAGAAGCTTACGGAATGGTGGATGCCGCAGGTTGCCCGAAAGATGGCGACTTGGACAATGTGCCCGATTACAAAGATCTCTGTCCTGAAACACCGGAAGAGGCTCGTGCATCGGTTGACGAGAACGGTTGTACACGTGATACGGACGGTGACGGTGTACCTGACTACCGTGACGACTGCCCGAACACATTACCGGAAGCTGTCGGTTATGTTGACGAGAGAGGTTGCGACAAGGATAGCGACGGTGACGGCGTACCTGACTACCTTGACAAGTGCCCGGATACACCGGTTGAGGCTTACAACTACATCAATGCTGACGGTTGTCCGACCGATATGGACGAGGACGGTGTACCTGACTACAAAGACAAGTGTCCGCGCACCGTATATGCTGCACGTCAGTTTGTTGACAGCTGCGGTTGCGACAAGGATAGCGACAAGGACGGTGTACCTGACTACCTCGACGAATGTCCGTACGTACCTGGCGTTAAGGAGAACAAGGGTTGTCCGCAAGTGAAACGTGCGGTAACGACCTTGCTCAAGAAGGCTATGACCGGTATCCAATTCGAGACAGGCAAGGCAATCATCGTTAAGAAGTCGTATCCGATCCTCGACGAGATAGCTAAGGTATTCATTGAGAACCCGACCTACATCATCGAGGTACAAGGTCACACCGACAATGTGGGTAAGGCTGAAGTGAACATGAACCTGTCAGACAAGCGTGCTCAAGCCGTTCGCGACTACCTGGTTAAGAAGGGCGTTGACGCAAGCCGCATGTCAGCTCACGGTTACGGAAGCACTGTACCTATCGCCGACAATACGACGAAGGCAGGTCGAGCCAAGAACCGCCGCGTTGAGTTCAAGATCACCTTCGAAGAGGTGAACTACGAGATCATCAACGACCACAACCCGGATGCCGAGCAGCCCGCAGCAGAGCCTGCGGCTGCTCCGGCAGAGCCGGAACAGGCAAAATGATTGTTAAATCGTTAAAACGTTAAACTGTTAAATCGTTAAATTACAATAAAATATGGGAAGAGCATTTGAATATCGCAAAGCGACAAAACTCAAACGTTGGGGTCACATGGCCCGTACATTTACCAAGTTAGGCAAAGAAATCACCATTGCAGCCCGTGAAGGTGGTCCGGATCCGGATAGCAACCCGCGTCTGCGTACACTGATTCAGCAGTGCAAGAAGGAGAACATGCCGAAGGACAACATCGATCGCGCTATCAAGAAAGCCACCGATAAGTCCTACGAAGGCTACAAGGAGATCAACTACGAAGGCTACGGTCCACATGGTATCGCCATCTTCGTGGAAACCGCTACGGACAACAATATGCGTACCGTGGCAAATATCCGTTCGTATTTCACCAAGCACGGTGGCACGCTGGGCACACAAGGCTCGCTGCAGTTCTTGTTCGACCGGAAGGCATGCTTTACGGTTACGATGAAAGACGGCATTGATCTGGATGAACTGGAGCTCGAGCTCATCGACTTCGGCGTAGAGGAACTCGGCGTGGACGAGGAGGAGAACACGATTGTTCTATACTCGGACTTCGACCAGGCTTCGTCGCTGCAGAAGTACCTCGAGGACAACGGCTTCGAGATTCAGTCGTGCGAGTTCGTACGTATTCCGAACGACACGAAGACCCTGACCGACGAGCAGCGTGAGTCCGTACAGAAACTCATCGACCGCATTGAGGAAGATGAGGATGTACAGAATGTGTTCACGAACTTGGCTGATTAAGTTGAGTGTTGAGAGTTTAATGTTTAGAGAAGTTGAAAGAGTTAATAGTTTATAGTTGAAAGACGATGATTATTAGCGATT
>CADBAZ010000110.1 GCA_902792835.1 uncultured Bacteroidales bacterium | reverse complement strand
TGAGATCATCGGTGCTAAATTCAAAGTAGAAGGTGATCTTCGTTCGGAAACACAATTGAACATCAAACGCTTGATGGATATCGGTTGTTACCGTGGTGTACGTCACCGTATCGGTCTTCCCGTTCGCGGACAAAGCACGAAGAACAATGCCCGCACGCGCAAGGGACGTAAGAAAACGGTTGCAAACAAGAAGAAAGCAACTAAGTAACAGCTAACAGCTAACAGCTAAGAGCTAAGAGCTAAAATTAACAATTTTAATCTATCAAGTATTATGGCAAAGAAAGCTATTGCAGCTAAGAAGCGCGTAGTGAAGATTGATGGTGTTGGCCAGCTTCACGTGATGTCTTCTTTCAATAATGTAATCGTTACTGTTGCTAACGGAGACGGCCAGGTTATCAGTTGGTCTTCGGCTGGTAAGCAAGGTTTCCGTGGCAGCAAGAAAAATACCCCGTACGCAGCTCAAATGGCAGCAGCTGATTGCTGCAAGGTCGCATTCGACCTCGGTCTGCGTAAAGTTAAAGCATACGTTAAGGGTCCCGGACAGGGACGCGAATCGGCTATCCGTGCTTGCGTCGCTGCCGGTATTGAAGTAACCGAAATCGTAGATGTTACTCCGATGCCGCATAACGGCTGCCGTCCTCCGAAACGTCGTCGTGTCTAAGTTAACGGCTAATAGCTAATGGCTAACAGCCAACAGCTAACAGCTAAAATTTTTTGAACCCTTAAAAAAATTTAATTATGGCAAGATATATTGGCCCAAAATCTCGCATCGCACGCCGTTTCGGCGAGCCGATCTTCGGCGAGGATAAGGTGCTTGCAAAACGTCCGTACGCACCCGGACAACACGGCGTTAACCGTCGTAAGAAAAATTCTGAGTATGGTACACAGCTCGCTGAGAAGCAGAAAGCTAAATACACCTATGGTGTACTGGAGCGTCAGTTCCGTCTCCTGTTCGCGAAAGCAGCCCGTACCAAAGGTATTACTGGTGAGATCCTGATTCAGCTTCTCGAGTGCCGTCTCGATAACATCGTTTATCGTCTGGGTATGGCACCGACCCGTGCAGCTGCCCGCCAGCTCGTTAGCCACCGCCACATCACTGTAGATGGCAAGGTAGTGAACATTCCTTCCTACGAGGTTAAACCCGGTCAGGTAGTTGCTGTTCGCGAAAAAGCTAAATCACTGGAGGTAATCAATGAGTCGCTCCAAGGATTCAACCACGCTAAGTACGGATGGCTCCAGTGGAACGAGGCTGAGAAAGCCGGTAAACTGCTCAATGTTCCTGCACGCGAAGAGATTCCGGAGAACATCAAGGAGCAATTAATCGTTGAGTTGTACTCTAAATAATCATTAAATTCATGGCAATATTAAATTTCATCAAACCTGATAAGGTGATAATGTTGGATTCGAGTGCGAACAAAGGTGTCTTTGAGTTTCGCCCACTCGAGCCGGGGTATGGAATCACGATAGGCAACGCGATTCGTCGTGTGCTGCTCGGCAGTCTCGAAGGATACGCTATCTGCTCTGTCAAGATCAGCGGTATTGATCATGAATTTGCTACTATCCCCGGTGCAATCACAGACGTTACCAATCTTATCCTCAATCTCAAGCAGGTTCGTTTCCTCCACAAGGAGGGAATCGACCAGGACGAGGAGACCGTTAAGCTCCATGTGCGCAAGCAGAAAGCACTGCTCGCAGGTGAGTTCAATACGGTTCTCCAGAATTTCGAGGTGCTCAACCCCGAACTGCGCCTGGCCGAACTGGACGAGACCGCCGATTTTGAGATTGAGATATCCATCAACAAGGGTCGCGGATACGTACCCGGTGATGAGAGTCGTCAGAAAGACGCGCCTATCGGCACGCTCGCTATTGACGCTATCTACACTCCTATCCGCAATGTCATGATCTCTGTGGACCAGTTCCGTGTCGAGCAACGTACCGACTACGAGAAACTGACTATCGAAATCACCACCGATGGATCGATTGCTCCGCAACAAGCCCTTACTGAGGCCGCTAAAATCCTGATCTATCACTTCATGCTCTTCTCCGACGAACGTATCGTGCTCGAGGAGGAGACTAAGAAGAATAGCAACGCACTCGATGAGGAAATTCTGCGTATGCGTCAGCTCCTCAACCAGAAACTGCAAGACATGGACCTGTCTGTGCGCGCACTTAACTGCTTGAAGGCTGCAGAAGTAGAAACGCTTGGCGAACTCGTTAAATACCATCGCGCTGACCTGCTCAAGTTCCGTAACTTCGGTAAGAAATCCCTCACCGAACTCGACGAACTGCTCGAGCGTAACGGCCTCGCTTTCGGTATGGACATCTCGCGCTACAAAGCGCTTGATTAATTCATTAAACATTAAACATTCAACATTAAACATTGAATTATTATGCGTCATAATAAAAAATTCAATCATCTTAGCCGCAAGGCCAACCATCGTGCTGCGATGTTGTCCAACATGGCTTGCTCGCTGATCATGCACAAGCGTATCAGCACAACCCTCGCTAAGGCTAAAGCGCTCCGTATCTACGTAGAGCCGATCCTCACGCGTGCGAAAGAGGATAACATGAACAACCGTCGTCTGGCTTTCTCCCTCCTCAAGCAGAAAGAGGTCGTAACCGAACTCTTCCAGAATGTAGGCGAGAAGATCGCTAACCGTCCCGGTGGTTACACCCGTATCCTCCGTACCGGTTTCCGTCTGGGAGATGCTGCCGAGATGGCTATCATCGAGCTCGTAGATTACAACGAGAACATGCTCAAGGAGACCAAGAAAGCTACGAAGAAAGCTACCCGCCGTGCCGGCAAGAAAGCCGTTAAAGAGGCTGTAGAAGAGGTTGCTGCCGAGGCTTCCGCTGCTGCTCCCGAAGCTCCCGCTGCTGAATAAGTTAACAGTTTAACGTCGCGTAGCGACCATTTTAACTATTTAACTATTTAACGTTATGTTTTTGGATGTCAAAAACCATAACCAAAACAGTACAGACCTCGCCAACGCCAAAGTTGGCGAGTCTGTTACTGTGAGTGGCATGATCCATAATGTCCGCGTCACGAAATGGGGCGGATTCATCGTCCTCCGTAAGTCCCGCGGTCTGCTGCAGGCAGTAGTCTCAAATGACCAATGTCAAATCTACAATGAGCAAGGCGAAGCCGTAGCTCTCAATGACCTCTGCCGCGAGATGGCGATCACCCTCACCGGTACCGTCAACGAGGCGAAGATCAAGGACCCGGCAGCGTTCTACAACACGATTGAGATAGCAGTAGCCGAGGTACGTGTGCTGAGCCGTCCGACGACCGCCGAGGTGGTGGATATGAATGCCCTCAAGTTCGGCGACGAAGAGACACTCCTGCGCTATAAGTTCGACAACCGTCAGGTCACCCTCCGCAATCCGCGCGACATGGCGATCCTCAAGGTACAATCGACCATCGCACGCGCTTTCGGCGAATTCCTGAGCGCCAACGACTTTACGCAGATCTTCACCCCGAAGATCGTGTCCGAGGGCGCAGAAGGCGGTGCGAACGTCTTCCGTATGGATTATTTCGGCAAGCAGGTCTATCTCGCGCAAAGCCCGCAGTTCTACAAGCAGATCGGCGTCGGCGTCTATGAGCGCGTGTTTGAGATCGCGCCGGCTTATCGTGCGGAGAAACATGCGACCTCCCGCCACCTCAATGAGTATATCTCCCTCGATGTGGAGATGGGCTTCATCAAAGGTCAGGAGGACGTGATGACTCTCGAGGCGGCATTGCTGCGTCATATCATCGCAACGGTGGAGAAAGACTGTGCACACGAGCTCAATCTCCTCAATGCGGTCAATCCTGTTCTCCCGGAGCAGGTGCCGGCTTGGAAGCTGAGCGAGGTACATGAGATCCTCTTCGAGAACCACCTCTGCGAGGCAGACCACCGTGGCGAAGACGACCTTGCGCCGGAAGAGGAGCGCGCTATCTGTAAGTACGCCTTCGAGAAATACGGTTCGGACTTCGTGTTCGTCACCCATTTCCCGTCCGAGCACCGTGCTTTCTACGCCATGGACGACCCCGAGGATCCGTCGCTGACACTCAGCTTCGACCTCCTCATGCGAGGCTTGGAGATCACCTCCGGCGGCCAGCGTATGCATAAAGAGGCGGACTATCGAGAGAAGATGCTCCGTCGTGGCATGAACCCCGATGCGTTCCATTTCTACCTCGATACCTTCAAGAACGGCATGCCTCCTCACGGCGGCTTCGCCATCGGTCTGGAGCGTATCACGGCGTGCTTCTTAGGCATCGCCAACGTCAAGGAATGCTCGATGTTCCCCCGCGACATCAACCGCGTCGCACCGTAACGTGCATCGCAGCATAAGTGAAAACAACAAACCCTCCGGGCAGGAGGGTTTGTCGTTTTCGGGGACCCCAACGGACGCTAACGGAGTGCGTCTGGTGGGGAGAGCGGAGGCAATGGTCGCATTCTTTCTTAGGGCTCCCGCAGATTTGGAATCTGTGGGAAGAGGAGGAAGCACAACCATTACATTTGTTGCAAAGCAACTTAATCATGGATTGTCGCTTCCGACGAAGCAGAGCAGTATCGACCGTCGCAATCTCCTTGCCGAACGCGACGGCTACCCTTGCGCTACCCTTGGGCTTCTTTTGCCGTTTAGGTGATGGCTCGCGGTGTAGGCGGTTTACCGCTTCGCTGTCCTCTCTCCACGAGAGGACGGTTCGACCCTCGCGTCCGGCATACCCGCGTCATACGCAGCCCAATATCCAGCTCTCCGTAAGGCCGCGGAAGATGCCGCCCCGCCCGCGAGGTCTCAATGCGGATGTAGCCCATGCGGCGTGTAAGTATTCTGCTGTTTACCTTCGGTGGTGTTCTTTGTGCTGTTTAGTAAGGTGGCATGCTATGCGTTTTTCTTTGTATTACGCCGATTGCCAATCGGCATCTACATCGTTCATTGTTCCGGATGTTATCCGGTATTCTCCGTTTGTTATTCCGGCATTTAATGCCGTCTTTCGTCAATTGTCCCGCATGGTTGCGGGTTGTTTTGTTTTTGGGCTTGCGGTGTAGACAGATTACCGCGCCGCCGTCCTCTCTCCACGTGAGGACGTTTGTTACCGCGTGTCTCCATTCGTCTTTGTGTCATGTTTTTGCACAAGGACACAAACGCCGAAGGTCTGCCCGACACATTGCTATACCCTTACGCCTCTCTGCGTATGTTTATTACAGGACGATTATATCATCCGCTCTTTCTTTCATAGTATCGGATACTATCCGAAATTTTTTGATACCATGAGGTGAGGCGTTTAAAATCGTTCGCGGAACTCGGAGGGAGTACAGCCTTTGGACTCCCGGAAGAGACGGTTAAAATGGCTGAGTGTGTTGAAACCACAGGAGAAACCAATCTCGGAAACAGGGTGCTGTGTCGTCAGTAACAACCGTGCTGCTATACCCAACCGGTAATCAATGAGATAACGGTTGGGTGTGCGGCCGGTCTTGTTTCGGAAGAAACGCGAGAAAGATTCCGGTGCCATGCATGCCAAATCTGCCATTTCTTTCAACCCTATATCGTTCATGTAATTTTTTGCGATAAACTCTTTTACCTGCCTTACCCGTTCGTCCTCATACTCTTCTTTGGCATCTACAAAAGAGGAGGAGGATAGTTCGTGTGCATCTTCCACTAATGACAAGCGGTACAGCAGATTGAACAGCCGGATGACAGAGGCAAAACTGTCATTGCTTTGAGCCAAATTGATAATATCCTCGCGCAATAAACGGATGGCGGGTTCCGGAAAGGCAAGCCCTCTTTGGGCGCGCTCTATCATACGCCGGATGGA
>CADBAZ010000109.1 GCA_902792835.1 uncultured Bacteroidales bacterium | reverse complement strand
CTAATCTCTTTCGTGGGCTGCATGTCGAGTTTGAGGATACCTATCTCGTCGGCATCGTACTCTTTGCCGGTATTAAAGAATCGCACCTTATCGCCGGAGCGCATCGTACCGTTTACTACTTTGTAGTAACCGATAATTCCACGGAACGAATTGAATACGGAATCAAAGACCAAGCATTGCAGCGGAGCATTCGGATCACCCTGGGGAGCAGGTATACGTTCGATGATTGCATCGAGGATTGCTTCCACGCCATCGCCGGTCTTTGCTGAACAGCGAAGAATCTCCTCGCGTTTGCAGCCAAGAAGTTCGACGATCTCGTCCTCAACCATGTCGGGCATAGCGGACTCCATATCGCACTTGTTCATGACCGGGATGATTTCCAAGTCATGTTCCAGCGCCATATACAAGTTGGAAATGGTTTGCGCTTGTACGCCTTGGGAGGCATCGACCACCAGCAGCGCGCCTTCGCACGCAGCGATAGAGCGGCTTACCTCATAACTGAAGTCCACGTGCCCCGGAGTGTCAATAAGGTTAAGGGTATAGCCCTTGTACGCCATCTGAATGGCGTGGGATTTGATGGTGATACCGCGCTCTTTCTCGAGCTCCATATCATCGAGCACCTGGTTCTCCATCTGACGCACGTCAACGGTGTTGGTTATTTCCAACATGCGATCCGCCAACGTTGACTTACCATGGTCAATGTGCGCTATTATGCAAAAATTTCGGATATTCTTCACTAACTCTTCGAAATAATATTCATTGTCAGTGGAGATAGCGGGAGTCGAACCCGCGTCCAAACAAGGAACCAATATGCTTTCTACACGCTTATCTTGGCCTTGATTTTCGTGCGATAGCAAGACCCAAGCCACCAACTATCGCCTTATCTGCTAAATCTTCAGCATCGCATCGCAGCCTACGACACCTATTCTGTGAATTTCCGCGCCACTATACCCATTCAGCCCACAGACTCGGCTTGGAGTGACGTCTCGGGTCAGTACCTTGTACCGACGCTAAGCTAATCTACTATACTTCGATTAAGCGGCGAGAGCTACATTGTAGTTGCCAGTTATAATTTTACAGACGATATTAACGAGCGTCTCTGCAGTGCTCGGCGTGCTTACATACCTGTTCAACCTGCTGTCAAAACCAATTATCCCCATAAGCGGCTGCAAAGTTACAAAAAATATTTGATATTTGCAAATTTTTCAGCAAAAATAATTGTTTATTGTTCAATAGCCCGTAAGAATCTTACTGCAAGAAGGGCAACTCCAACTGTCGTTGCTCGAAAAATATCCTATACCCTACCTCACAATTGACACATTCGTGATGCTGGCAATAGTTCTGATAGAGGTGCAATAATGCCTGACTGTCTGCCGCATTGCGCACCTGCTGCCCTAACACTTTCCATTGCCTGATTACCGTGTTGTCCTCGGCAGGAATCTGCTCCATAAGCTGAATAGCCATGACAGGTTCTTTGTCTTTCTTATCATGACTACCGGCAGCAACCATTTGCGCGTACGCGTATTTGTACGGTATAACCGTGTTGATGAGCAGTATATCAACCGAAGCGCTACTTAATCCTTCTTGTGCAAAGAGTTCAGCCAGAGCTTTTATATCATTAATCTCAATAACTTTGCTGAAAAGAAATTCCGAACGGTGCAACAGGTTGGCAAACTGCCTGATTCGTCGTTCGGGACTGTTCTGCGGACGAATACGACCCAATTTCCACAAACTGCCGTCAATAGGCATCAAGCTGAACTTCGTGCGCAGAAACTCATATTCACGGGCGAGGTCTGCATCTTTGATCGGCAAGCCGGATTGCCCCAGAAGGATAGCTGTGAGTTGAAAGAGGTTGTCGCGATGTTTGCGCAAGGCAGACAAAGGAGTGGCTATCGCCAATTCCTCAAACGGAACACTATTGGTGTGGAAGCCGAAGTTACGTGCCAGAGAGATATAGAATGCATGTTCCCAACTGCCATGCGTGATGTCCAACAACCGCTTGATTGACGCGCACTTGCAATCTAATCGTTTGCGTAACAGCAGACGTCGCCAGCCTTCCGTCAGCAAGAGCGGGTCATCCAACAGTTGTTTGGCACAACCTATACGGCTCTCTGCACTGTCCATTCGCATTGCATCGGCGAGCAGCCCCGACAAGTAGTCATGGTCATTAGGATACTGAAGCGCACATTGTGGGATCGCTTCCCCTTGTGAGTTAAATACCTGCTTGTCTGCATCCCGCACGACGTGCAAGATCACATTGTCGTAGGCTCTGTCCAAGTGATGCTTGTGGTGATACCAATCGCTAGCGTGAACGTGGATTTCGATGTTTCCAACCCACTCTCGTCCGTCAATGCGTATTCGTGCATGGCTATAATCCGGACCGGCATTACGGTTGTGCTCGCCAACGGAGATAATCTCTATCGGCTTGCCGTCGGTTGTGTACTGCGGAAATTCCGCCCACAAACACTTTTCCCAAATATAATGTAAGAGGATTTCAGGCATAGTACTTTACTGATATTGCTTTTTAGAGGAGAATCAGCCATGTGGCAATTGTGTGAGCCGTTGCGCCAAGCACGATGAACACATGCCAAATGGCATGAAAATAAGCGTGTTGTTCGTCTTTGCTAAAGAAATATGCGCCGATTGTATAAAACATTCCCTCCGAAACAATCCACATGAATGCCTCGTGCGACATATTGCGCCACATTGGAACAATAATCAGGAGAGCTACCCAACCCATTGCCAAATACAGGAAGAGAGACAGTTTGGGGAATTTGCCGAGGGCGATGAGTTTGCCGACAAAACCTGCAATTACACACGCCCAGAGAAAACCGAAAACCGTCCAACCGATCCAGCCGCCGACAACCGTCAAGCAGACCGGTGAATACGAGCCGGCAATCATGACATAAATGGATATATGGTCGAAGATGCGTAGGCGGGCTTTGTGTGCCGGAGAAACAACAAGATGATAAATAGTCGAAGAACTGAACATTAGCAGCATTCCTGCCAAAAACAGGATGGTGCCAAACAATTGCATATCAGGGTTGGCGAGCTGGGAGAAATACGCCAAACGAATCATCGGGTAGAAAAGAGCAATCGACCCGATGAGCGGAATAAGATGCGTCAGGGTGTTTGCTTTCTCCTCTGCAGGCATGTTATGGATATATTGTCTGAATGCCATCATTTGTGACCTTTCAATAATCTAACGCCCAGTGTCCCTAACCGGAACAATAACGGCTGACATATACACAGGAATCGTCCGTGCTCCACAAGCACACCTCCGAACTCTGCTTTAAAATCACGGACACCGTAGGGTATTTTCGGCTCTCCGGCTCCCATAAGATCATAGCGCGGAATTCCGTGTTCTGCCGCATAGTTCATTCCGGCACAGGTTGCCATGACGGAAGGATATTGCTCTTTATATTCGGCATTTAGTCCGCACTCATACCACTCATATACACACTTCCCGTCCAACACCGCAAGCATGCTTCCGCCAATGATCGTGTCATTATATATAATGAGCAGGAAAGTTCCGGCTCTCTGACGGAATGCCTCCACAAAGAATTCGACAGGAAACAAGGGTGTCTTGACCTTTGTGCGATAGAGATTCGCCAAAATTCGATACCAACTACGCACCTCGTCCTCATCCTTAGCCTCAACAACAGTTACAGCTGATGCCTTGGCTTTCTTTAGTTGGCGTTTGCGATTATCGCTCAAGCGAGCAAGAATGGCGGCATTGTCCGTACAATCAACATGGAAGTTCAAATGGGGTCGATACGAAAATCCGGCAGACTCAAAAGCAGACTTCCAACGGCTGTAATCGTTAAAGTTGCGCGTTTCAATATAGATGGCTTTGTTCTGCAAGTTTGCTCGAACGACTTGCATCAGTTCAGCAACCTCATGATCCGTGCAGTCATCTGCTATACAAGGTCCTCCAATGATAATCGCACGACGCGTAAAGTGCTGTCTGACAGGATTATGTTCTTTCGTCACATATCCGACACATACCGCCCGCAAACGATGCTCCGGTGTGCTGACTGCAATAGCAAAAGAATCCATAATCTCAGGCAGTGACGCAAAGAATGTATAGGCTTCAGGTGACTGAAACCACGTTCCTATTCGGCTGGTAAGCGTAAGGCGCTTCCATGCTTTTGGGTCTATCTGTGCAGCAGTTAATACCATCGATTTCGTTAGTTGTAAACAAATCGGGTGCAAAGATACAAAAAAAAACTGACAATTGCAAATGATTGCCAGTTATTTTTGCATAAAATCGAAAATTATTTGTTTTACCACATTATCGCTCCTCGTACGTGCCATCCGTATAATAGATGATTATACGCGCGATCTGCTTCGCCGGAGCGGGTTGCGGAGCGGGATTCTGAACAGTATAATGCTGCACGGGTTGTGCCGGTTCAGATGTCTGTTGCGGCACATCATTTGGTCGCATATCGCCAAATAGTGTAGCCTGTGTTATGCCGCCATTAGGACGATACATGCTTCCCGTACCAAGCATCAGCCAGTCGGAACTAATCGTGCGGAAACGATTTAATATACGTACGTATATTTCCACACTCGGTTTATTTCTACCGCCTAAGATATTCGATATTGTCCCGGCAGACACTCCTATCTCCTCTGCAAACTGCTTAGCTGTGAGATTCTCAGATTCGATTATTTTCGCCAATCGGTCACGTTCTTCCATTTTATTCAATTCTCGTAAAAGTTGTACATTTTTTGACAATTTCGGGCACTCGATTGCTCAGAAATTTTCTGCAAAGATACGAAAACTTTTTCACATTTGCAAATTTTCGAGCATAAAAATTTTCGCATCATATTATTCACATTGCAAAACATATCAAAAATAGCGTGAACTTTTACAAAAATCGTCAACCTACTCAATTACACACCCTTACAATATCACCTTTGCACTTTACGTAACCCTCACACCTCACACAATACAAGCCATTTACAACAATACAGGCTTTGAAACGTTGCGATAACAAACGTCACCCTTAATGATGGTTGGCTCCGATAATCTATCACTTTAAGTAATTTTATTAGGAGTTAATATTCAGTTAGTTATGGCGCTTGAAACTGCATCCGTGGAACAATTTTGCTGGTGGTTTGTTGTTGTGTATATATGTTTTGTTACGTGAAATGTATTGTGGCGCGCTCATGTACTCAGTTGTGAATATGTGTGCGATTTTACTTGTGAACTTCACAAGCGAATAATACACTGCTGTGATTTTGGAGCGACGTGTTGACAGAAAAATTGTAGAGAAAAGTGCTACTCTTCCCTACTCTATGAAATTTGAAAAATTTAATAAAGTATATAAGGATTCTGACAAAAGTCCGACATAACTCCGACTTAA
>CADBAZ010000108.1 GCA_902792835.1 uncultured Bacteroidales bacterium | reverse complement strand
GTAGTTGACGGGCAGGGTGATGAGCAGCACAAACGTAACCGCTACGCCCAGACCGAGAGAGGTCTTGACCGTCTTACTTACTGCGAGGTAAGAACACATTCCAAGGAAGAATGCGAAAATCATGTTATCCGCAAAGATAGAGCGGACAAATAAACTCAGAGCGTGTTCCATATTACTTCTTCTCTTCATTTATAGCGCGATGCGCCCAGATGATACCACCAACGATGATCAGTGCCATAGCGGGCATCATCATCATACCGCAGTTCTCGTAGAAACCTCCGTTGGCCACATACCAGCTCTCGGGAATAACGCGGAAGCCGAGCAGAGTGCCTGCGCCGAAGAGTTCGCGGAAGAATGCGACGATGATAAGGATGGCTGCATAGCCCAGACCGTTACCAAGACCATCGAGGAACGAATCCCACACCTTGTTCGTCATGGCAAACGCCTCGAGACGACCCATGAGGATACAGTTCGTGATGATCAGACCAATATAAACCGACAGCTGCATTGCGACATCGTAAGCGAACGCCTTGAGCACCTCGCTAACGAGCGTAACCAGTGCGGCTACGACTACCAGTTGCACGATGATACGGATACGCATAGGTATCGTATTTCGAAGCAACGAGATAATAACGTTCGACATAGCCACGATGATCGTAACCGCCACGCCCATGACGAGGGCAGGTTTGAGTTGCACGGTCACAGCGAGCGCCGAACATATACCAAGCACCTGCACAACGACAGGGTTGTTGGCATTCAACGGACCCAAGAGGGTCTCTTTCGTTTTCTGAGAAAGTGCCATATCTTACTCCTCCGTTTGATTAGATGTTTGATTTTCTTCAATTACTTCTTCTGCCTCGGGCTCAGCCTCGGGCAGCTCATTCAAGAATGATGCATACTCGGCGAGGTTTGCCTTGAGCATGTCGCTCACGCCTGTGGAGGTGATGGTAGCACCGGAGAGTGCGTCCACCTGCTCCTGACCTTCAGCCTGTGTGCCGGCTTTGAGCACGGCTACGCTGACTACTTCGCCCTGGGCGTTGCGGATATGCTTGCCCTCGAACTGCTGACGGAACGGCAGTTCAACGATGAGCGCACCGAGACCCGGAGTCTCACTTTCGTGGTTGAAGTTGGCACCGTAGATGGTGTTCAGATCTTTATCGAGCGCGAGATAACCTCCGATGCCGCCCCAAAGACCTGCGCCTTTGAGCTTGAGCACGAACTTCTGTTCGCCTTCGATCTCGGCAACATACACGGGGTGACCGTTGACGTCGAGCGTATCTTTGACGAGCGAGAAGTACAGCGCAGCGGGATCGTTGCAGTTAGAGATGTCCTGCTTCAATGCACCGAGGATCTGCTTTTGCTGGTCGAGCTGTACATTAGCCTGCTGACGCGGACCAAGCACCTGGCTGACGAGAGCCAGCAAGACAGCTACGATAATCACTACTACCGTAGCATACACAATCGTGTAGGTATTGCTATTCGTATTCATATCGTCCTCCTTATTTAGATGTTAGACCGCTTTCGCTATTAGACCGCTGCGCTGTGAGAGCGCTCGCTCTTTTAGCTCGCTGTGAGATATTACGTTGAACAACACACCAGTCGATGAGCGGTGCTACAGCGTTGCCGAGCAGGATAGCGAGCATCATACCCTCGGGATAACCCGGGTTGAGCACGCGCACTACCACAGCCATGAAGCCGATGAGCGCACCGTAGATCCACTTGCCGCAATCCGTACGGGCAGCGGTAACAGGGTCGGTAGCCATGAACACAGCACCGAACAGGAAGCCGCCGCTAACAAGATGCATGTACCACGGATACTGCGCAACGAGGTTGTCGGCAGCGCCGAACTTGTTGAACAGCAGAGCGGTGATGCAGCCCGTAACGATGATGCTGAACATGATTCGCCAGTCAGCCGTGCGGGTGATGAGCAGCAGGGCAGCACCGAGAAGGATAGCCCAGACGCAGGTCTCACCAACAGAGCCCGGGATAAGGCCGTTAACCATGTCCATGAACGTTACATCAGCCGATGAGCCTGTCGCGAGCTGCGTGAGCGGGGTAGCACCCGAGAAACCGTCGATGAGCGTGTGACTGCCATCCCAGCCCCATGTGCTGCCTGTGCGGATGAACGCCTTGTCGCCCGTCATGTGGGTCGGGTAGGCGAAGAACAGGAACGCACGGGTGATGAGCGCTACGTTGAAGATATTGTAGCCCGTACCGCCGAACACCTCTTTGGCGAAGATAACGGCGAAAGCAGTAGCTACAGCAACCATCCACAGCGGGGTGTTGATAGGCACGATCAGAGGAATCAAGAAACCGGTAACGAGGAAGCCCTCGGCGATCTCTTCATGTTTCCACTGAGCCACGGTGAACTCGATGCCCAGACCAACGATGTAACTAACAAGAATATACGGCAGAACAGCCAGCAGACCGAGCACTACGTAGATCATCGTACGCTTGGAGTCATTGCCCGCATGGATCTGCGAGCCAAGGCGCTTGCCGGTGGTGTTCGGCGTGAAGAGGAAACTCTCGAAACCGTCGAACAGGGACCAGAATGCGTGCAACTTGCCGCCTTCCTCAAAGTTCGGGCGGAGTTGCTCTTTCAGTTTATATAGACCCTCAAACATTATTCAATCTCCTGTTTTAAGTTATCCAATGCGGCGCGAACGATAGCTTGTAGCGGCATCTTGGAGGTGCAGACGTACTCGCAAACAGCGAAGTCTTCGGGTGCTACCTCGTAAGCGCCGAGCGCTTCCATTCGATCCAAGTTTCCGGCGATCATAGCCTTGATGAGATGCTCGGGGTAGATGTCCATCGGGAACACGCGCTCATACTCGCCGCTGACGATAATAGCACGGCGTCCGCCTTTGAGACGGGCATCCTGCTTACCCTCGCGCAGGAAGCACGGCATGATCCAACCCATGAACTCATGGGTTTCCGTACCTTGAGCGATGACGGTGAACTGGTTGTCGTAGAGACTGATGGCGTCCTCGAGAGTGATCTGGTGACCGCTGAGCGCATTGCCTGCGATGTAACGCGGCTCGATGCTCTCATCGACGTTGCAAGCGAGGATAGCCTTAACGGGCATACCTGCGATCACGTCGTAGTACTTCGGTTCGCGTACCAGCGGACCTGTGAGCGCTACGCGCTTGCGCATGTCGACGATGCCCTTGAGGAGCAGCTTGCCGATGAGACGCAGGTCCTGCATGTTGATGGTCCAGACGGTTTCACCCTTGGCGATAGGAGCCACATGGTTGATCTGAACACCTACGTTGCCTGCGGGGTGGGGACCGTCAACCATGTAGAGCGTGCAGTCCTTCCACGGCGCACGCGCACCGGCTTTGATACCAACGAACACAGGAGCGATAGTGCCCAGCGCCGTGATGGCAGCCTGTACCTCGGCTTCGTGGCCTTGCAGCACAAAGTCGTAGTCGGGAGCCAACGGAGCAGAATCGAACGAGGAGATGAACACGGCTTTCGGAGTCTTGTTAGGCAGGGCGATGCAGTCGTAGGGACGTTGCTTGATCAGCGCCCACAATCCTGACTGCAACAGCAGAGCCTTCAGATCCTGCTTCGTGTCAAACGCCTCATACTGCATCGTCGCGTCAGCCTCAATGTCGATACTCAACACCTTGCGGCGCTCGCCACGCACGATGGCGCTGACTTTACCGCTGACAGGTGAGGTGAACAGCATCTCGGCAAACGTCTTGTCTTGGAAAAGCGGGCTACCCGCTTTTACCTTGTCGCCTTCATGCACCAGAAGTCTGGGCTTGATTCCGGCGAAATGGTCGGGAACGATGTGATAAACAGCAGGCTTCATCACGCTACCATCGGTAAGCGCGGCCTTGCCGTCCAACTTCACGTCCAAACCACGAGTCAGTTTGATTTGTTGCATGTTGATTAATGATTTATTATTGTTTTGTTGTGTCGTCTATTCGTCCGCCAGGATTGGCTGACGGCATTATATAATGTTGCGTGGATGCATGCGCGACGTGCGCGCCCACAAAAAAGCCTACAAAGTTACGAAAAAATAATTGAAAAAACAAACTTTTGGGGTAAAATTTTCTCAATATGGGTGAAAAATGTAGAAAATTGTATCAAATCGCCAATATAATTTGCAAAAACGGAATATTTTTTGTAACTTTGTTTGCGGAATAATGTGCAGGAACATATTTTTGTGACGATGAAAGCATTCTTCTTACTCATAGCGTTGTACACGATCAGCGGCAAGCAGGCAGTACCGTCGGGAGATATACCCGCAGGTTCTTCATGCGTGTATGAGCAGACGGATGGTCGCAGCGGTCAATTGACGGCAGGCAACAGTCTAATGCTTACGCTGAGCGGATGTGAAGGCATGACGCTGCATTCGGTTACGCTACGAATGCATTCGAACACAAAGAGCGGGGCAGGAAGAATGACGATGGCGATAGGTGAAGCGCCCATTTGGATGATCTATACCGCACCGTTCAGCGATGAATCGTGGTATGGCGATTACAGCAAAGAGTGGGTAGATATATCGCAGTCATTCAGTGGGTTGTATGTTCCGCAGGGGGATGATATAACGTTACAGATAAGTGCGTCGGAGAACTCGCTGTATCTGCAATCCGTCCAACTCAATTATTCGGCTCCGCAGCCCAAGACCTATACGGTGTCGTTCGATACGCATATCGCACAAACCATTGATCCTGTGACCGAATTGGAAGCGAGTGGGGGAATTCTCCTGCCGGATATTGAACTGGATGATGCCGACTGGCGATTCTACGGTTGGGCGGACGAGGCGGTTGACGAAAGTCAGCAGGCGCCGTCAGTATGCCGAGCCGGTTCGATGTATTTCCCTTCGACAGACTGCACGCTGCACGCCGTGTATGTGCAGGAGAGTGATGTGCAACCGTGGTTGCCTACGGATGATTTGTTGTTAGAGGACTATCTGATAGCGCAATATGAACCCGGGTCGGAGTTGATGTTATATGCTTCAGGACCTGTGTTGGACAATGGCTCGATAGCTGCTATCCAAAAGCAGTTGCCCATGGAGAATGGTTGGGTATCAATGCCGACGGATATTGCATTGGAGACTGACCATCCGTCATAAGGCTACTGATACACCGGTGCTGCTGGCAAACGGTGGTAAATTTTCCAGTTCGTCGGGTGGGAATAATGCCTGGATTATCTCTCCGTCGTCGGTGGAGAGTGATGATATGCCGCGACATGTTATTTCCGGTATAGCGGGAGGGAAGTTGTATTACTTTTCGTTCTATATAGAAACAAATTTCACAGTCACTTTTCGTCCGACCTCTTCGGCTACTCAACTGCATGACTTGATGTTGTTTGCTGTCAGCGATAGGGACTTGCCCGATTGGCTGTACACGTCGTATCCGTCAGTGAGTGCGTTGACGAACACCGTTGTGGACGGCATGCCGGCGTATCAGATGCATATCGGATCAACTATACTAACAATCAAAAATGGAAAGAAATACCTGCAAATCAATGAATAGAATCATTATTACTCTAATAGTTGTTGCATCCGTTGCAACATCGTTTGCTGCGCCGCGTGCGGATGTGATGTACGACATCCTCGATGGCAAGTACAATCCGACCAAGCTCAGCGAGCATGAACAGGACAGTATTCTCGGCAATCTGCCGGAACAACGCTATCGCCTCGAATACACCGACAAGCAACAAGTTTACCGGCATTCGTACTATGCGAACTATGTGATAGTCGATACGCAGAAGAATACACGCAAACCGCTGAGTGACAAGCCGGTACGTGATGCCATTATCTCGCCGAACGGCAAGTATATAGCGTTTGTCAAGTCGGATAACAATATTTATCTGCATAAACTCGATTTCGGCACAGAAGTGGCGGTTACAAGTACAGGTTCTACCACTTGGAACGGTGTAGCTGACTGGCTGTATGAGGAGGAGTTCGGCAAGACGTGTCTGATGCAGTTCTCGTCGGACTCGAAGCAGTTGGCATTCATCCGTTTGGAGGACAAAGATGTGCCGGAAACATCGTGGCAAATGATGTTGGGCGAGGGACATCCTGAGACCGTCACACAGTCCTATCCTCGTGCGGGTGAGCATAATGCGCGTGCGAGCGTACAAATCTATACAATCTCCAACAAGGACATCCGCGAGGCTTCGCTTCCCGAAGTTGATGACCGGTATATCCCGCGCATCCAATGGCGCAGCCTGCCTGCACAGAAGAAAGGCGAGGAACCGGTACAACAACTCGCCATCCTGACGCTCAACCGCGACCAAAACGCGATGGAGGTGTTCGCTTGCAATCCTGCCTCGCTGGTGTGTACGTCTCTCTATGAAGAGAAGAGCAACGACTATTATGTAGATTACTCGTTGTTTGACGAGTGGCAGTGGCTCAGTGACGGACGGTTTATTGTGCTAAGCGAGCAAGAAGGCTGGAAACGTGCGTATCTGCATGCTGCTAACGGCAGACAAACAGCGGTACTGACCAACGAAGAACGTGATGTAACGGCCATCTACGGCTTTGACGAAGCAACGCAAACGTTGTACTATCAAGCTGCGCCTACGCCGCGCGAACGTCTGTGCTACGCGCTGAACATCAAAAAGAACGCACTCGCCAATATTGGCGAGTCCGGTGGATGGAACAGTCTGCACCTGAGCAAGGACTGCAAGCAAGCCATCCTTGCGCATGAGTCTGATCAACAGCCTGTGACCTATACCCTGTGGAGTGCCAAGGCAGGCAATGAGCGCGTGATACTGGATAATGCCTCTGTTGCCAAAGAGTGGCAGGAGTTGCAACTCCCGGCAAAACAGTTCACGACTATCCCTATTGGTGGTGTAGAGTTGCAGGCGTGCATCTTCTATCCGCGTGCGTTCGACAAGTCGAAGAAGTACCCTGTGGTGATGTTGCAGTACAGCGGTCCTGCTTCGCAGCGCGTGACGGATACGTGGCGCAGACGGTGGGATTACGGTTTGGCGGATCTCGGCTACGTGGTAGTCATCGCCGATCCGCGTGGCACAGACGGACAGGGTAGAGCCTATCGCAACTATGCTTATATGCAGATGGGACGTGAGGCGGATGACCAACTGGCGGTAGCCAAATGGATATCCGACCAAGCTTGGGCGGACAACCATAGAATATACATGGCAGGCTGGAGCTATGGCGGCTATGAGGTGCTGCGTTGCCTGTGTACGCAACCTGTGCAAGCGGATGGTACGCCGCTAATAGCCAAAGGTATAGCCATTGCGCCTGTGACCGACTGGCGGCTGTATGACAGCGGTTATACCGAGCGGTATATGCGTCGTCCGCAGGTGAACGAAGGCGGCTACAACGATGCCGACCTCACGCATCTTGCTCCCGGGCTGAAAGGTGAACTGCTGATCGTGCACGGCAATGCTGACGACAATGTGCATGTGCAGAACACGTGGCACTTCATCGAGGCGCTGATTGACGCCGACAAGGATTACCGCATGCTGGTTTCATAAAATTTCTTGAAAAATGACAAAACAAGATTCCGGCGCATCATTGCGCATCGTTACCATCGTTGCTATGATGTTTCTCTATGCAATGATTTCGTTTATCACCAACCTTGCAGCTCCTGTCGGAAAGATCTGGGGGGCATCGTTTGAAGACCCAGGCCAAGCAGAGCGCATGGGCATGTTGGGTAACCTATTTAATTTCTTGGCTTACCTGATTATGGGTATTCCTGCGGGAAACTTTTTGGCTAAGTTCGGCTACAAGAAGACCGCTTTGACGGCTATTGCTTTGGGCTTTGTAGGTATTGGTGTGCAGTGGCTTAGCGGTGCTGCAAGCAGTTTTGCTATCTATTTGACCGGCGCATTGATCTGCGGATTCTGTGTATGTATGTTGAACACCGTTACAAACCCGATGCTTAATCTGCTCGGCGGCGGTGGCAACAAAGGCAACCAGCTGAACATGATCGGTGGTACGCTGAACTCGCTCTCCGGCACATTGACACCGATGCTCGTAGGTGCAATCATCGGTGAGAGCCTTGTCGGTAAGACGATTGCTGATGTGAACATCATGCTCTATATTGCTATGGGCGTATTTGCGCTGTTGTTCCTCATCATCTTCGTTACTCCGTTGGCAGAGCCTGCCGGAGCTGGTCAGCAGGTTACTTATGAGCGTAGCCCGTGGGCATTCCGCCACTTGACCTTGGGCGTTATTGCAATCTTCTTCTACGTAGGTGTAGAGGTTGGTGTTCCCGCAACGTTGATCTCGTATCTGAATCCGTTGGTAGGTTTTGCAGCCGCCGGATTTGTAGCTGGTCTGTACTGGCTGTTGATGCTCGTTGGTCGTACCATAGGTTCGGCTATCGGTGCGAAGGTCAGCAGCAAGGTGATGGTTACTTGTGTTTCTGTTGTGGCTATCGCCTTGATGGCGGCTGCTATGATCTTGGGTGACAGCATAACGGTAAGTCTGCCGACAGGTTGGGACTTTGCTGTGGCTGAGATGCCTATTGCTGCGTTGCTGATTATCCTTGTTGGTCTGTGCACATCGGTTATGTGGGGCTGCATCTTCAACCTCGCAACGGAAGGTCTGGGCAAATATACCGCCAAGGCTTCGGGTATATTTATGATGATGGTTGTCGGTGGTGGTATCGTTCCGCAGATTCAGAGTTTGATTGCAGCCAGCAATATTCTGCTCAGTTACATTGTGCCTATCATAGGCGTGGCATTTATCCTGTTCTATGCGCTGGTTGGTTCGAAGAATGTGAACAAAGATATTAAAGTAGATTAAAATAAAAACCTTATGAGAATTAAACATTTAGCACTTATGGCAATGCTTGCCTCTGCTGTGGCTGCAACGGCTGCCGAGAGCGTGGCTGAAAAAGCTACCGCAGCCAACAACCCGTTCCTCCGCTACAAAGAGTGGAAGACTCCTCACGGTACGTACCCGTTCAACGAAATTTGCAATGCCCACTATATGCCTGCTTTCGAGGAGGCATTCCGTCAGGGCTTGGCGGAGATTGACGCAATATGCAACAATCCTGCTGCACCGACTTTTGCCAACACCATCGAGGCGTACGAGAAAGCCGGCGAACTGCTCAGCGTAGTGGCAGGTTGCTTCTACAACCTCGCTTCCGCCGAGACCAACGACTCCATTCAGGCTTTGCAGGTGGAACTCTCGCCGAAGATGAGCGAGTACAGTTCGACCATCCGTCTGAACGAGAAACTCTTTGCGCGCATCAAAGCCGTGTATGAGCAGCGCGACAAACTCAAGCTCAACAAAGAGCAGCAGAAACTCCTCGAAGACTGCTACGAGTCGTTTGCCAACAACGGCGCGAACCTCAGCCCCGAGGACAAACTGATCTACCGCGAGCTGAGTGCCAAGCTGTCGATGCTCACGATGACCTTCGGTCAGAATGTGCTCAAGGCCACCAACGCATGGACGATGCTCATCACCCGTGAGGAAGACCTCGCCGGATTGAATGACGACACCAAGGCTATGCTCCGCGCCAACGCCGAAGCCAAGGGAAAAGAAGGCTGGCTGCTGAACCTCAAGCCGACAACCTACCTGCCCGTGATGAAGGACTGCGACAACCGCGACATCCGCCGCGAGATCTACATGGCGTACAATACCCGTTGCATCGGCGGAGAGTTCGACAATACGCAGATCATCATCGATATCGTCAACACCCGTCTGGCGCTCGCCAAACTGTTCGGCAAGGATTGCTACGCCGACAAGTCGCTGTACAAGTCGATGGCGGAGAACAAGGAGAACGTGTATCGTCTGCTCGATCAGCTGCGCGACAACTACATGCCTGCCGCACGCGAGGAGGTAAAGGAGTTGCAGGAGTTTGCTAATCAGCAGGGCTTCTACACCACACTCCAACCTTGGGACTGGAGCTACTACTCCAAGAAACTCCAGAACGAGAAGTACGCCATCAGCGATGATATCGTTCGTCCGTACTTTGAACTCGAGGCAGTTAAGCAAGGTGTGTTCGGATTGGCGAACCGTCTGTATGGCATCACGTTCAAGCCGAACAAGAACATCCAGGTCTATAACCCAGAGGTGACCGCTTACGAGGTGTTTGACGAAAAGGGTAAGTTCCTCGCTGTGTATTACGCTGACTTCCATCCGCGGGACGGCAAGCGTGGCGGCGCGTGGATGAACGATTTCCTGCCGCAGTTCATGGACGGCAAGAAAGATCATCGTCCGCATATTGTCAATGTGATGAACTTCACGCGTCCGACAGCCGACAAGCCTGCGCTGTTCACCTACGACGAGGTGCGCACGTTCCTGCACGAGTTCGGTCACGGTTTGCATGGCATGCTCACACGTTGCCAATACTCCTCGCTCTCGGGAACGAACGTGCCGCGTGACTTTGTGGAGTTGCCCAGCCAGTTCAACGAGAACTTCATCGACGAGAAGGAGTTCCTCGACACCTTCGCCAAGCACTACAAGACCGGCGAGCCTATGCCCCAGGAGTTGATTGACAAGATCAAACGTTCGTCGAACTACCACGCTGCTTATGCGTGCGTACGCCAGCTCTCGTTCGGCTATCTCGATATGGCTTGGCACACACTGACCGAGCCGTTCACCGTGCCCGCTGACCTCACCGCAGAAGAGGCGGTGATCCGTTTCGGCGACGAGGCCATGGCGCAGGTACAAGTGCTGCCGACCGTTCCGGGCACACAGATGGAAGCTGCGTTCACGCATATCTTCTCCGGCGGTTATGCTGCCGGCTACTATGCCTACAAGTGGAGCGAACTGTTGGATGCCGATGCGTTCAGCGTCTTCAAAGCCGCTCAGGCTAAGAACGGCTCGATCTTCGACAAGAAGGCTGCAGCCCTCTTCCGCAAGCACATCCTCGAGCGTGGCGGCACGGAGAAATCCGCTGACCTCTACCGTCGTTTCCGTGGCGGCGAACCGAGCATCAACGCCCTGCTCGAGCGTGACGGCATCAAAGTGATTGAAGTTAAGTAAGAACAGACTATTCATGAGTGATATCCAGTATCTGACCCCGTTGGAAGCCGTCGGGTTTGTACGCTCCGGCGATACGATCGTCGTGCAAGGTTCGACATCCGTACCGATGGTGCTGCTGCGTGCCTTGACGGAGCGTGCAAGCGAACTGCGTGATGTCAAACTCATCTCGGGTTTTGCTATTTATCCCGAAGATGCGCCTTACGCCAAGAAGGAGTATATTGATTCGTTCCGTGCGCTGTCGATCTTCGTGCCGAACTATCTCCGTCACGCCATGCGTGAGGGAGTGGCGGATACGATCCCGTGTTTTTTGGGTGAAGTGCCGTTCCTGTTCCGCAGCGGGCAAGTGCCGGTGGATGTGGCGTTCCTCAACGTCAGCGAACCCGATGCCGACGGCTATTGCACCTATGGTATATCCGCGGACATCGCTTTCAGTGGAGCGGAGTGCGCCAAGACCGTCATAGCGCAGGTGAACAAGTATATGCCGCGCACCTTCGGCGATCCGGTTATTCATGTCTCGCAGATCACGGCTATGTGCCGTGGCGACGAGCCGTTGCAGGAAGTGCCGACGCCCGTGCCCAACGAGATAGAGTCCAAGATTGGTCGTTATATAGCCGAGCAGATCCCCGACGGCGCAACGCTGCAGATCGGCGTAGGCGGCATTCCGAACGCCGTCATCAATGCCTTGGGTAACCACAAGCACCTCGGTCTGCATACCGAAGCCATCACCGACGGCGTGTTGCCGCTCATTGAGAAAGGCGTGATTGACAACTCGCTCAAAGCCCTCTATCCGGGCAAGAGCGTCGGCAGTCTTATCCTCGGTTCGCGGCACTTGTACGACCATGTGGACGGCAATCCCGACTTCGTCATCCGTGACGTGGCGTGGACGAACGATCCGCAGAACATCCGTCAGAACCCCAAAGCCATGGCGATCAACTCCGCTGTGGAGATCGACCTGACGGGACAGATCTGTGCCGACTCCATCGGCGAGACTATCATCAGCGGTGTAGGCGGTCAGCATGACTTCATGTACGGCGCAGCCCTGTCGGAAGGCGGTAAGTGCTTCATTGCTATGCCGAGTATGACCGACAAAGGGCAGTCGAAGATCGTGTCGCACCTGCGTCCGGGGGCTGGGGTAGTGACTACGCGCTTCCAGACGCAGTATGTCGTGACGGAGCAGGGTATAGTCTATCTGCGTAACCTGCCGCTTGCCGACCGCGCCAAAGCATTGATCTCCATCGCGCATCCCTCGGTGCGTGAGGAGCTTGAGCGCGAAGCCGTGCGACGCTTCGGTATAGGATTCCTCCGATTGAAAAACTAACATCTGAATCCTGACAAAGAGAGCGTGCCATTTCGTTTGGCACGCTCTCTTTGTTGTACTTAGTACGGCAGTTTTTTGCTCGCGTCGTACGATTCAATCGTCTTTGTCTGTATCACGCAGCTCGTGTCGCCTTTCTGCCAGTACTCGCTCTTCGTCGTCACCGTCCGCGTCACATTGCAGCCCGTCAGGGCGATCGTCAGCCCCGCGGCTAATACGGTCAATAAAACTAACTTTTTCATGATTTCTAACGTTGATTTTTAAGAAAATAAACCTACATAAACCCTGCTGATGTCTGTTGTCCGTCCCGGACTTGTGTCTTAGCCGTATAAGTCTCTCGTTCAAGTGTGACTTGACGATAGCCTTATCCGTCTAATCCACAACTCTCCGAGTAACAGACATCATCAGCGATAAACATAAATAAATTTCAATTTATTTGGGTTTATTGCTGCTTGTGGGTTTGCGCCTTGCAGAGGTGAGGATTAGATTGATAAGGTGGTCATCAAGCTCGCTTGAGTGAGCACCTTAGCCAGCTAAGACTCACGTGCGTAGCACGGCTAACCTACAAGCAGTGTTTATTTATGTTTATTTTCCAAGTTAACACACGTTTAGCCGAGTTCCGCGTCGCAAACCATCCACAGGTAAGATCGCATCGTCTTCTTGCCGTTCGCGTTGTCCTTCTGGGCGTTGAAGGCTGCCAAGTCGCCCGCGATCTTCGTCAGATCTTGCTTACGTGCCTGCACCGCACGTGCCACCGTCGCAAAACGCGTGCGTTGTGCCTGCTCATCCGCAGTAACAGGGGTGGAACGCTTCACTTTCTTGCGCAGATACAAGCGGTTACGGGTTCGTGGTTGCTGCCGTGCGGTGCGTGCCAAGCAGCATCTTCGCGCAACTGTGTTGGGGATTCGTTCCCGGTTTACTCAATGCACCGGATACACTGTCAATTCCGGCACTCCATTCTACTTTTGCCATAGTTGTTTAGGTTTTATGACCGCCCGCATGGTCGCTACTATTGATGTATCGACCATATATGGGCGATCGGGTTAATAATTGTTGTTAAGGTTAGGTTTGTTGTGTGCTTCCTCGGGGTCCCCAACGCAAACCAACGGAGTGTTTGCGATGGGGAGAGCGTAGAGCAAGGCTGTGCTTTTACGGGCGTGCCCGTCTGTGCACAAGCCTTTGCTTAAGCGGGGTCTCCGTTCTGGTCATAGTTCCCGTTCAGCTTGTGCATTGCATAGCCGAACAGCGAACCAATCTTGTTCTGAGCATTGTACTCAGCCACCAACTGGGTCTTTTGCTCGCTCGATCCTGCCAGAATTGCCCGCACTGCCGCGGCAACCTTTGCAAATCGCGCTTTAGCTGCCGTCTGCGCCGCACTCGGCTCTTTCGTACTCGGGTTACACAACTTGCCGGTGTACACCTTACCGGTCTTCTTGTTCGTGCGGAAGTACACATCGCTGTGCATGCACACTTTCTTGCTCATGTTCTCAATGAGCGCCATAGGCTTAATCTGTGCCATAATAGTTAATAGTTTAGGTTTTTGATCGCCCAAGATTGGTCGATACTGGGATCAGCCAAACTTGG
>CADBAZ010000107.1 GCA_902792835.1 uncultured Bacteroidales bacterium | reverse complement strand
CTTCGAGATCCTCAAGAACAAAGTCGAGTTGGCTCTGGCTAACGGTCTGAAGGTGATCTTCTGCATCGGCGAGGTGAAAGAGGAGCGTCTGGAGAACAAGCAGAACGAGGTTGTGAAGGCACAACTCGAAGGTTCGGTATTCCATCTGAGCGCTGAGCAGTGGGCAAACATCACCCTCGCTTACGAACCCGTTTGGGCTATCGGTACCGGTCTGACCGCTACGCCGGAGCAGGCTCAGGAGATCCACGCGTTCATCCGCGGCTTGGTAGCTGATAAGTTCGGCAAGCAGGTGGCTGACGACACCACGATCCTCTACGGCGGCAGCTGCAACGAGAAGAACGCAGCCGAGCTGTTCGCTTGCCCGGACATCGACGGTGGCCTCATCGGCGGCGCTGCACTCGTAGCCGAGAAGTTCGAAGCAATCATCGCAGCACGTTGATAATGTATCAGCCATGCACGGCTGATCTAACACTCTTATATCATGGCTCTTATCAGATCCATCCAACGTGACGGCTTGACCCTTACCCCGCAGATTGCACCCGACGTCTTCCTGGCGGAGAATGCAACTGTGGTGGGTGAGGTCACGATAGGCGAAGGCTCGTCCGTCTGGTTCAATGCCGTGCTCCGTGGCGACGTCAACACCATCACCATCGGCAAGCACTGTAATATCCAGGACGGCTCGGTGCTCCACACGCTCTATCAGAAATCCACCATCACCCTCGGCGACTACGTGTCCGTAGGACATAACGTGACGATCCACGGCGCGGATGTCGATGACTACGCACTCATCGGCATGGGCGCTACCCTGCTCGACGGCGCGCATGTCGGCAAAGGGGCGATAGTGGCAGCCGGAGCACTGGTGCTCAAAGGCACACAGATAGGCGAAAACGAGATCTGGGGCGGCGTGCCGGCTAAGTTCATCAAGCGAGCCGAACCCGAACAAACCGCCGAGATCAACCGCAAGATCGCTCACAACTACGCGATGTACGCATCGTGGTACAATTAACGGTAGCCGCCATGAATGGCGGCTCTAATATCCACCCTTAAAACAATTACAACTATGGCAAACAACACCGGTTCAATCATTGCTGCGCTGTTAGGCGGCGCACTCGTTGGAGCTATGGCAGCATTGCTGTTCGCTCCCAAGTCAGGCCAAGAACTCCGCGATGACGTTGTACGCATCGCTAAAGAGAAAGCCTCTCATCTCAACAAAAAGGAACTCGAGGAGTTAGTAAATAATGTAATCGCACGCGTACGCGAGTACTTCACCAAAGAGGAGATCGAAGAGGTGGTTGACAAAGCCATCGCCGAAGCAGCTCCGCAACCTGTAAAAGCTAAAGCTTAAATTCACTGCACCATGTTTGATTCTGATAAATATCAGCAGACATGGGCTGACATCAAGCAGTTTGCCTCCACGAAGTTCGATCTGCTAAAGGTCGGCTTCTTGGAGAAAGCTGCGCGGATTGTCGGGCTCATTCTGTTTGCTTTGGTACTTGTATTGCTGTTGTTTGCGGTTATATCGTTCGGCTGCCTGGCACTTATCTACGCGCTCGGTCAGACGCTGCCTATGTGGGCATCGGCACTGATTGTTGTCGCGCTGTGGTTGCTGATCATGACAGGCGCTATCGTGTTCCGTCAGCAGCTGTTCATCAACCCGATGCTGGCTGCCATCAGTTCGATCCTCTTCGAGCCCACCGACAAAGAGCAGCCGCAGCAGAGTACGGACATCGTTCCCGCAGGAAAGGAGGTAAGCCATGAATGACCTGAGTACCATCCGCAACATGCGCGACCTGGAGCATCAGCGCGCCATACTGGAGAAGAAAGCCGCCATCGAGGAACGCAAAGTCCGTCAGGACATCGATGCCGTCAAGGCGGATTACACCCCGATAATCAACGGTGTGAACAGCATCCGCAACGGCTTTGCCAAAATCAGACTCATCGTCCCGATCCTCTTGCCCATCTTCCGTTTCTTCTGGAATCGCCGCCAGAACCGCAAGCGGTAACCCGGGCAGGGATAGTTTAATGCATATCATACATAAAAATTTGAGGCATTTTGCCTCATTTTTTTTTGACTTATGACAGGAAATTCTGTCTTTGCCACACCCGAGCCATCCTCGAGCCGATGTCGAGCCGATATCGAGCCAATGTCGAGCCGATGTCGAGCCGATATCGAGCCAATGTCGAGCCGTTTACGTTAGATTATCTCTCCTTTTCTTCCTGCTCATTGTGCATTTCTCGCGTTTCATCGTGCACTTCTCGCGCACCTGCGCGATGGCGCTAATTAGGTGTAAAATATCTGTCAAATTTGTGGAATTCTCCACTTTTGACGAATTTTTCCACATATATGTGCACGAAAAGTTGTACCTTTGCAGCGCTTTTTTATAGAATATAAAATTGCCGAAAGTCAAAAGTCACGGGGTCCCCACAAGCCCACGCAGTGGGGTGTCTCGAAAGTCGAAAGCCTACAATGGACTTTAAGACGCAATTAACCGACAAATCAAAAAAAATACTGATATGAAACACAGATTCACAAGACTTTTTTCGCTGCTGTTGATGGCAGCAATGAGTATGGGTGCGATGGCTGACACCGCTATTGTCAGTTGGACAACCAGTAATCAACAAGGTGCCAACTCTATTACCGGAGTGGCAAGCAGCGGTTTGGCTGGTTGGACATTGGCTATTACCGGAAATACAAGTAAGAGTTGGAGTGCCGGTAACGGAGATATTACTTTCAGCGAAGTAACTTACAAAACCCTGAAGAACTCCAACGGCGCTGAGAATACATTCACACTGCCTACAGGCTACAATGCCTCGAAAGTGGATTTTTATGTAGTAACGAACGATAATTCGACAGCCGGTAAACTCTCCAATTTTAATGGTGTGTCATGCGACCACACGGTTAGTTCGCTCAAGGACTACTCGAATCCGACTCATATCGAGAAGACTTTGGCAACACCCGCCAATTCGTTTTCTTTCACATTCGGCACCAAGCAAGTTTGCTTTATCATGGTGGTTACCTATTCGGGGAGTGCTGGCGGTGGAGAAGACCCGGGAGAAGACCCGGGAGATGAACCGGATCCGGATGCCCCAACAACAGGAACTATCAACGACCTTGTAACAATTGATGGTGAGTTTACGTTTGAACCTACTGCTACTTTGACAGATAAAACTCTTTATAAAGGTAAGAAAATTATCAGTTTAGGTGGCAGTGGCTACAATAATGGTGTGCAGATAAAGAGCAGCCGCCAGTTGGCTTTCAAAGTCGCTGCAGGTGCAAAGATTGTTGTTACATTTAATGAGAATGGTACACGTGCCATGCAAATTGGCACATCAAGTGCCGGAACTGAATTGGCAAGTAGTGCAACTAGTCCTGTAACGGCTAACCGTACTACGGCTGGTATTGTGTACATATCTGCAAGTAGCGATTTGTATCTGACCAAATTGGAGATTTCTTATCCTACTTTCTATACAATAACATATAACTACAATGGTGGTACGCTGAAAGATGGTGAGTCGGATATAACAGAAAGTGCCAAGGAAACCGGCGAGACATTTACGGTTGCGTCTGCTGCAGTGTTGGATGCTCCTGACGGCAAAGAGTTTGACAAGTGGAACGATGGTTCTGCAGATTATGCTCAGGGTGCAACTTACACTGTAGGTACAGCTAATGTTACATTGACAGCACAATGGCGCAATGAGACCACTAAGTATGCCGTTACGTATGACTTAGGTGACTATACAGCCGGTGTTGCTCCGACAGAAACCGATAAATCCGAAGGTAGTGTATTTGCTATCAAGGCAGCTCCGGAACGTGCAAGCTATGACTTCTTAGGCTGGTTGTGTGATATTGATTCAAAAAATTATAAGGCAGGTGATAACTATACCATGACCGCTGCTAATACGAAATTCACGGCTCAGTGGCAGGCATTCTTCACTATTACCTATAAGGATGGCGATGAAACACTTGGCACGGAGAAAGTGAATGCAGGTGATAGCCCTACCGGTATCGCTGACCCGACGAAAGAGTTGTATAGTTTTGTAGGTTGGACAGAGGTGCAAGACGGCAACGTATTGGTTGATCCGACTTCTTTGAGTGCTTCCACAACGCTCTTCGCTAAGTGGGAAGCCTTTGATGGCTGCGCATATCTGGCAGTAGATCTGACTGCAGATGCTACGCTTAGTGTAGGCGATAATGTCGCATTGAAGGATGTTTCGTTCGGCGGAAGTGTGAAGGTCGCAGGAATGAAGACAACCGGAGATAAGGCATCAATCGTTTATGATGGTTACGGTTTGTATCTCAAAGGAGGCAATGCAGACTCTTTGCGTGTGTCGATTGACCATCAATTGCAAGTGGGGTCTAAGATTACTGTGGCTTTGTATACAGGTAATACGGGAACACGTGGATTAAATCTTTTGAATAAGAATTGTGGAGCAGTAGATGATGGAACTATGCTTGGTTGGGAATCTGCAACCGCAGGAGCATCCGGAACCTTCAGTTATACTGTAAAAGCAGATGACGGCTTGGATGGAGAGAAAATGTTCCATCTTCAGAGAAATAATTCTGTTTACCTAATGTACATCACCGTAGAGAACTGTGCACCGCAAGACTTTACGGTAACGTACAAGGATGGCTCGTCCACTTTGGGTACTGAATTTGTCTTTGAGAATGAACACCCGACAGCAAGTGGTATTACAACCGGCAAGAGCGGCTATGTATTCGAGGGCTGGGCGGAAACCGATGGTGGTAGTGTGGTAGATTTGGATGATATCACTATTACTGCCGATAAGACTTTCTATGCAGTATATACGGAACGCACCTTAACAAGTGTCACATTGGAAGATATGAATTTGAAAGCAGGTGATACCGGAACTCCTGCAATGACCCTGAATCCTGAGGGAGCGTTAGTAACCAGCGAAGTTTGGGCTATAACAGCATCAACGGCCACCGGTACGACGATCGATGAGAATACAGGTGAGATTACTGCCGGTGAGACTGCAGGTCAGCTTACAGTACAAGTGACCATTAACGGAGATAAAGTGGCTTCCTGTACAGTGACTGTCGTTCCTGGTTATGAGTCTGCACAACCTGTATCGGAGACAACTACTTGGCAGTGGGATGGAGTCCTTGATGAAAACACGAATATTGCAGGAACCGATACGGTTTTGGCTAACTACTACGGAGGAGCACAATGGGAAAAGATAGCCGGTAAACAAGGCGATTATGCTTATCGTGCCGAGTCTCACAATTGTTACCAAGGTACGTATCTTTACTTCAAGGCTACTATTCCTGGCATCCTGACCATTTATGCTCGTTATGCAAGTGCATGCGCCTTGAATGTTAACGGAACTAAGGTGCGGCAGGAAATGTATTTATTACATCCACGGCTGGAATGCGTATTAAGTCCATGAAGTTCGATACCGATATGCAAAACTATGCATTAACAGATAATGTTTTTGGGGGTTACGATCGCGCTGTAACAGCAGGCAACTACGGAACCATCTGCTTGCCGAAAGCTGGCGTAATGACCGGGGCTTCGATCTATGAAATAGCTTACTTCGATAATACCCAAAGCAAGATCTTCTTTGACGAGATTATTAATGGGCAGATGGTAGCCGGTCGTCCGTATATCTTCCTGCCGAACGAGGGAATAGAAGATATTGTTGTTTACTCTACTGACAATGCTAATGCTCCGGCTGGAAACTACAGAGGTCTGTATGGCTTCTTTGACACTTCAGAAGATGATGCAATCAAGAAGTTGGAAGAAAACGACTACTTCCTCTATAACAACCAATATTATGTAGTTGACCATGCAGCTGTAGGTCTCGTAGCAGTCGGAAACTATCGTGCCTACATCAAACTGGGTGAGGTTAGTGGCAATCCTTCTACTCCGGCTCCCGGACGTCGTCGCGTATCGATGAATGTAAATGGCAAGCAAGTGGCAACAGATGTGGAGAATGTAACCA